>NZ_JBDZDK010000022.1:0-66259 GCF_040049155.1 Sphingomonas silueang | reverse complement strand
TGCCGGACTTTCGTTCTACAGTGCCCGGAGCGGAGAGCCGGATGCAGTGAAAGTTGCACGTCCGGTTCGGAGGGGGGCAGTGGGGTGTTCTCTCGTAGACGCCACCCTGCCTACCCTACGGTACGACAGCGGCACCTTCGTCCGTGCCATCGCCCTCCACTTCGACGATGCCGCCGCGATCGCCGCGCAGCAGCGCGCCAACCGGCTTCTCGAACGCCTCCAGCGGCATCGCCCCACCATCGATTCCTGCCTCTATGCGGGCGGTCGATACCGGGCTTTGACCTTCACCGGCCTGCCGCCGGAGCGCTTCCCGGCCGAGCGCCCACGCTACGCCTGAGCCCGGCCACGGTCATTCACCACAGTCACGAAAGGATCGGTCATGCACCGCGTCCATTATTTCGCCACCAGCGCCGACGCATTCGATGCCTGCTTCGAGACACATCCGGGACTTGCCGAAGGCGATGTCATCGTCGCGCTCGCCGAAGGTGTCGTCGGCCTCGCCTCGGTCTATCCGATCGCGGTGACGCGCCAAGGCGGTGCGCTGCACCACATGCCGGCAATGACGCGCGAGGTGCTGCTCGGCGAGATCGTCCACGATGCCGCGCAAATAACCAACGCCGTCGAAACCGCGCTCGTGCACCGTCTGCCCGTCGAACCTCATTACCTCCCGTTCGCCAGCAGGCGGCATATCCTGCGCGCCGGCGAGGCCGCCGTCGCCTTGCGGCCCGATGACATCCTCGCGGTCGCCGACGCGATCGACCACCGCCTGCGCGCGCTGCGGACACGCCTCGATGGGGCCGTACCCGACAGCTCGCAGGCGCTGTTCCTCGAACGCGGCATCGCGCAGCTCGCCGAGGCTCGCGACCGCCTGGCGGCTTATGCCCGCGATCCGCGCTGACCGCTCGACCAGGGAGCCCGCCATGCTCGATACGCTCGACCCCACCGCGACCCGAACGGGCGAACCGCCGCGCACCGCGACGCGCGTGCCGATCGGCCGTCACGCGACCGGCACGCTCGATCTCGATCTCGACCGGCTGCTTGCCGGGCGGATGTTGCTCCAGGGCGGTTCGGGCGCCGGCAAGAGCCGCACCATGCGGCGCATCGTCGAGGAAGCGTTCGATTACGTCCAGACGATCATCGTCGATCCCGAAGGCGAGTTCGGCAACCTCGCCGCGCACATCGGTGCGACGACCCTGAAAGCGGTCGAGATCGCATCGGACGGTCTGACCGCCGCGGCACTGCGCGCCCGACGTCACCGGATCGCGCTCCACCTCGACCTTACCGACCTCGATCCCGAACAGCGCATCGTCAAGGCTTCGGCCTTCTTCGCCGGACTGATCGGGGCGCCACGCGAGGACTGGACGCATACCGTGCTGGTCGCGATCGACGAGGGGCATCTGCTTGCCCCGCATATCGCGGGCTCGGCGCGCGATGCCGAAACCCGCCGCCTCGGCGTTGCGACCCTCACCGATCTGTGCGCGCGAGGCCGCAAGCGGGGTATCGCGCCGGTGATCGCCACCCAGCGGCTCGCCAAACTGTCGGCCTCGGTCATCTCCGAGCTTCAAAACTTCCTGATCGGCATCAACGTCTTCGACCGCGATATCGCGCGCGCGGCCGACATCCTCGGCTTCGGCGCGCGCGAGGCAGACCGTCTGCGGCTGCTCGAACCAGGTGAGTTCTACGCCTTCGGCCCGGCGCTCACCGCCACGCCGACGCTCGCCCGGATCGATCCGACCATCACCAGCCATCTGGGGCAAACACCCGCCCTGCACGGTGCGGCCGACATCGAAGCGGCCGAGGCGGAACGGCTGCTCGACCTCGATGCCTTGCGCGAAGCACCGGCTCGCCGCGATACCGCGCTCGCCATTCGCGGCACCCGCGCGCTCGATACCTTCCTGCTTGACGATGCCGCGCCGGTCGCGGCCGCGATCTGTCTTGCGCTGCGCCGGATCGCGCCCAACGCGACGACCGCGACCGAGCTTGCCCGCCACCTCGCGCTGGACGCCGAGGCCGTGGATGCCGCGCTCGACCTTCTGGCACTTCTCTCCGCGATCGACACCATGCCGCGCGGCACCGACCGCATGGCGAGGCTTCATGCGCGGCTGCGCGCCCGCCTCGGCGACGTGCCCGTGGTCGGTCTGTCATGACCCGCATCGCCGCCTTTCCCGACGACGCGGAGGCCCACGCTCCCGTCATCGTCGAACTGGTCGCCTGCCCGGCGCCGGTGATACCGGCCGAGGGGACTGCCCTTGCCGAGGTGCCGTTCAGCCAGCACGCCTGGCTCCCGGGCGAGATCGACACGCTGCGCCATCTGTTCGCCGGGGATGCCACTATCCCCGATATCGCCGCTGCAACCAGGCGATCGATATGGGCGGTACGTGAGCGCCTGGCAGTGCTCGGGCTTCGCCGCGCCAGCAGCCGGCCTTGGGGCGAAATGGAGGACGATGAACTGGTCCGGCGCTACGGGCAGGATGCGACCGCGGACATCGCCTCGGACTTCGGGCGAAGCTGCGGGGCGGTCTATGCCCGTGCCGGATCGCTTGGCCTGACCGAGAGCCATCCGCCACCATGGACACCATGGGAAGATGCCCAACTGCGCACCGGGTATCTCGCCGGCGTCGCGCTGGTCGCGATCGGGGAGATCATCGGGCGTTCGACCGGCGCGGTGTCCGCGCGTGCCGGCGCGCTCGGCTGCAAGCATCCCGCGCGCAGTGCGCCGTGGCCGAGCGATGAACTCGCCCATGCCGTCACCCTGATCGTGGCGGGACACCGCTACGAGGCGGTGCGGGGAATGCTCACCGCCGAAGGCTATGCCGAACGATCACTATCCGCGATCAAGCAGCTTGCGGGTCGCCTCGGGATCGGGCGGGGCTGGGGCCGGAACTGGACCCGTGAGGAGGACGATCTGCTGCGCGAGGCGTACAGGGATGCGGCAAGCCTCCCGGCCGTCGCCGCTCGCCTCGGTCGCCCCCCCGGATCGGTGCGCTGGCGTGCCGGTCACCTCGGCCTGCGCGGCACCCATGCGAAGGCTGACGGCTTTCGCGCCGGCCCGGTATGGACCAAGACCGATATCGCCACCCTGCGCGCGCTCTACGGGACGATGCCGATGGATGCGCTCGCGCACCGGATGGGACGGACCAGGGCCGCGCTGTTCACCCGCGCCAACCTCCTTGGACTGGTACACGGTTACCACCGTGCCTTCACGCCTGACGAGCGGGCCGCGGTGCGCATCGCCCATGCCAATGGCATTGCGCTCGCCGACCTCGCGACTGCGCTCGGGCGCAAGGCGGCGACGCTCAGCAAATATACCGGGAGCCACGGGCTGTCGTTCGGTCGGCGGGAACGGCTTGTACCTCCGCCGACGCTTGCGACCATCCTCGCCCTTGGAGCATCGGGCGATCAGGACCCTGGCTCTTGACGCGTGCCGAACTGCATTGCCGCCAGATGTAGCTCCTCGCGCCACTTCTCCTCGTAACCTTCGCTCAGATCCTGTCCCGAAAGCCGTTCGAGGTTCCTCGTGACCTTCGCCGGATCGAAGGTTTCTCCGGTACGGTCGGCGAACACCATCCGCATCGTCTGAAGATGCTGTAGCTGCGCGGCGGTCCGCAACGCGGCGCGTATCGCTTCCTCGCCTGAATCCCGATCCGGCCCGAGCATAGCGTTCAGCCGGCCATAGTCCGACAACGTGAGCGGTTCGGGCATCGGCACCATGTCAAACTCCTTCGGGTTCATCACGACAGCATCAACGATCACGCGCCGTCATCGGTGCACGAGGCAGCAAAGGGGAGCGGGATGGGGAAGGGCGGGCCGAGAGCCCGCCAGAACGGAGCATTCCCATGATCCCAGCCACCATCGCGACCGCGGTCGCCCCCGAGACGATCGCCAAGGTCACGCGCCTGTTCAACAACACCGCGTATGACGTGATCTGCGAGCTGCTCCAGAACGCGCGGCGTGCCGGCGCAAGTGTCGTGGCCATTGCGCTCAACAGTGCCGGCAGCGAGCACTTCCTGCACGTCACCGATGACGGTCACGGCATTGCCGATCCCGCCAGCATCGTGACGCTCGGCCGTTCGGGCTGGTCCGATGAGACTCGCCGCGCCGAAGATCCCGCCGGCATGGGCGTCTTCAGCCTCGCCGGGCGCGATGTCATCATCCGCTCCTTTTCCAAGCCCGACCGGCAAGGCTGGATGGCGCATATTCCGGCCTCCGCCTGGGAAACGAGCCGCCCGATCGCGATCTCGTCCGATCCGATCGCGCGCGGCACCGCCATCACCGTCCGCGTTCCCGACGAATGGCTGAAAACCCTCGAACGCGATGTCGAGAAGGCCGCCAAACACTATCCGGTGCCGGTCACCTGGAACGGCAATGACCTGGTGCAAGAGGACTGGCTGAAGGACGCCAATCATATCGAGGAATGGCAAGGCGTTCGCATCGGCGTGTTCCAGAAACACCCGTCGCATTATTCCTCGCGCGACGGCCGCCTCAATTTCCACGGCCTGACCATCCCATGCGACCTGCCCTACGTCCAGGAGGTCGATCGGGGCGGCCACTGGATCGCGCGGGTCGACATCTTCGACGCCCCGCAGATCCAGCTCGTGCTCCCGGCGCGCAAGGAAGTCGTCGAGAACGACGGCATCGCCCGCCTGCGCGATGCGGTCCGCGTCGCGATCTACCGCGCGATCGAGGCCGCGGGCACGCACCGGCTGTCGGCGCATGACTGGCGCGAGGCGTGCTCGCTCGGCATCGTGCTCCCCGAGGCCGCGGCCTATCTGCTGTCCTGGACGCCGAACGCGGCAGATTCCTCGCGCAACTACGAGAGCGGCCAGCATATCACCGATCCCGGCATGGTGCTGATGCCGGACTTCGACGCCTTGGTCGGCCAGCCCGCCAACGCAGCGATCGCGAAGCACAACCCGTTCGGCGGACCACTGGTCGAAGCGCAGGACGCGTTTCAGGGCTATGGCTGGTACGACATCCTCGCTCAGGTCGAGGATCTGCGCTTCCGCGTGACGCAAGGCGACCGCACCTTCGTCGTCTCCGATACCCAAGAGGCGCCCGCCGAGGCGGAGAGCGGATGGGTTGAGGCGATCACGCTGGAAGCGACGATGCGCCACGCCGGCGCGTTCATCGAGGTGTCGACCGAGGCCGACGTCGCCTTCGCACCCGATCAATGGTCGTGCAACTCGGTCGATGAGACGTCGGTGTTCGTCTTGCGCGGCAGCGACCAGACCGCACTCGGCGTCGTCGACCTCCTCGAAAGCGCGATTTTCTACGCAAGTGACGATAGCGACGCCGATAGCTACAGCACCCAGCTCGAACGCTTCCAGGCCGATGCCGCCGAGCGCATCATCGGCATGCTCGAAGGTGACGACGCCGCGCTGAAGAACCGGGTCCGTGACCTTCTGGCGAGCCACTATTTCGTGGTTCCCGAGGATCGCAGCGTGTCGATCGTGATGACGCGTCGCGGCGTCGAGATCACCGTGTCACCCATCGCCGCGCCCGAGGCCGCGTGACATGGCCCGTTACAACCACGCCTATACGCTCGCGTTCAGCCTGGTCTCGAACGACGACAAGGGGCATGACGTCGATGCCCGCCAGCTGCGCGCCGCGCTGCTGGCGCGCATCATCGATCTCGACAACGAAGGCACCTGGATCGAGGCGACCGGCGCGCCCTTCGACAGCTATCTCGAACCGGAGGAGCCGTCATGATCCTCCCAACAGCCCCGTCGACCGTCCTCCCGCCGCCCCCGGTGGTTCTCGCCTATGGCGTCGGCGTCGACAGCACCGCGCTCCTGATCGAGAAGCACGCCCGCGGCGAAGCGCCCGGCCTCGTGCTCACCGCCGATACCGGCGTCGAGAAGCCGGCGACCTATGAGTATCTCGACGTGATCCGGCCCTGGATGCGCGATCGCGGCATCCGGTTCGAGCTGGTCAGCTATGTGCCCAGGCGCTTCAAGCACTGGCCGCCCTATTTCGGCCTCCTCGAAATGTGCCTGACCAACGCCACGCTGCCGTCCAAGTCGCTTGGCGGCTCGTCGTGCAGCCTCAAATACAAGAAGGCACCACAGGACAGGTTCCTCAGCCTCTGGCAGCCGGCGATCGATGCGTGGGGCAGGGGTCAGCGGGTGACGCGGCTGATCGGTTACGACGCCGGCCCGCGCGACACCGCGCGCGCCAATCACGCCATGAGCATCGACGATCCGCTCTACCATTGCGAATATCCGCTTCGCGAATGGCGCTGGGACCGGCCCGCCTGCGTTACCCGGATCGAGGCCGAAGGCCTCCCCGTACCGCCCAAGTCGGCGTGCTGGATCTGTATCGCCAACCACCCGGACGAGATCCGCGGCCTGCCGCAATGGTGTCTGCGCCTGATCGTCCTGGTCGAGGCGCGCGCTGCGCCACGACTCCATACGGTCGAGGGACTGTGGCGACGCGGCACCCGTGCGCGGCCCGGATCGATGACCGCGTTCATCCGCGCCGAGCATCTCCTCCCCGGTGACGAGATCGACCGCATCATGCGCGACGCGCCGCTCGACCTGATCCGGTTCCAGGACGTCGCCGCTGTGATCCCGGTGACCGAACGGCCGACCATGGCAAGCTGGCTCGACCGCTTTCACGCGGCTTTCCCCGACCGCCGCCCGCGCGATGTGATCTCGCTCGCCGCCTGACCAACACGATCCATCATCGTATCGAACAAGGGAGCATCATCATGATCGCTGTCACCGACGAGACGCGCACCGAGATCATCGGCCGCCTCAACGACCGCTGCCGCCAGGGGCTCGACCGCACCGCCCGCATCGTTGTCACCCGGACCTGTCTCGCCACGCTGGCAGGCGACACGCTCGCCTCGCGGGCAATCGCCCAGGCCCACCTCATGCAGGCGCTACGCCGCTGCACCTTCGATCCGCGCGATACCGAACGCAACCGCGGCAGTTTCACGGTGCGCGACACCGAGGTGTTCTTCGCGATCGACTATTACGATGCCGCGCTCGAATATGGTTCGGAAGATCCCGCCGACGCCGGCGTCACCACCCGCGTCCTCACGCTCATGCTGCGCGAGGATCTGTGATAACCGCCCGCTCACAGCGCTGGCGTGACCGCCGCGCCTCGTTCGTCTCCGACGACACCGTTATCGACCCGCGCCGCTACGCCGTCGATGTCATCGACCATGCGACCGCGCGTGCCTTCATCGCCGACCACCATTATCTGCCCCGCTATCCCGCCGCTCAGCTCGCGGTTGGCCTGTTCGGACCCGGTGCGGGTGAGCGCGCATCGCTGGTCGGGGCTATCGTCTTCGGCGTTCCCGCGACAGGGGCGGTCATCACCCGCCACACCGGCTTCGCCGATCCGGCGCGCGGCTGCGTTCTGCAACGCCTGCTCTGCCTGCCAAGCGTCGCGGCCAACGGGGAAAGTTACTTCGCCTCACGCGCCTTCCGGCTGTTGCGGCAGGCTCGATCCCGCATCGAGGCCGTGGTCAGCTTCTCCGATCCGGGCTTTGGTCACTGCGGCTGTGTCTATGCCGCACTGTCAGGCGCCTATCGTGGTCGGACGCGCGCCCGCAACGTCCTTCGCATCGCCGGCGAGACGAT
The DNA here is from genome assembly GCF_040049155.1 of Sphingomonas silueang. Classification (NCBI taxonomy): domain Bacteria; kingdom Pseudomonadati; phylum Pseudomonadota; class Alphaproteobacteria; order Sphingomonadales; family Sphingomonadaceae; genus Sphingomonas; species Sphingomonas silueang. The sequence continues at coordinate 58,670 of NZ_JBDZDK010000022.1, read as the reverse complement.
CTCCGAGCGCACGCTGTCGAAGATCCGCAACCTCGAAACCGGCCATGCCGGTGCGATCGACCAGTTGGTCCGCCTCGGCGCCCGCCGGCCCGCGACCGGCGAGCATCCCCGCGCCTGGCTCGATACGCTCAAGGCAAACGGGGTGCTTGCGGCACAGCGCCAAAGCCCGCTGTTCACCTATTGCTTCGAACTTACCCGCCGCGCGCGCACGGCCGGGCAAAGCCTGCCACGGCTCGCCTACCCACGCCGCAGCGACGCCATCGCCCAATATCTTTTAGCGCCGCATCAATCACATCGCTGACCGGGGAGTTATATCACTATGACCCTTTCCACCGTCCCCTATGCCCTCGCCGTCGATGACGATCCCCTGATCCTCATGGATGCCCGCTCCATTCTCGAAGATGCCGGCTATCGCTGCCACGAAGCCGACGACGGCGATGGAGCCATCGATCTGCTTGGCCAGAAGGCCGAACAGATCATGCTCCTCTTCTCCGATGTCGAGATGCCCGGCAGCCTCGACGGCTTCGAGCTTGCCCGGAAGGTTTTCGCCACCTGGCCGTGGATTGATATCGTCATCGCCAGCGGCCGCATCACCCCCGAGCCTGGCGACATGCCCGAGAACGCCACCTTCATCTCCAAGCCGTTCACCGCCCGGCTCGTGCACGACCATCTCCGCCAGACCCTGCCCGACGGCAAGAAGCCCGAACCGCTCAAGGAAAAATCCTGAGCCGCCTTGGCGGCTGTATCAAAACGAAACGGGGCGGCACCCTTGCAGAGATGCCGCCCCGTTCCCGAAGGATCCTCCATCCGGACGGATCAACCACTCGAACGCCACAGCGCCCGTTCCGGTCCCGATCACTCTTATACGATCGCTTCCTGATTTTCCATGAACGAACCCGCTACCCAAGGATTACGCCATGACCGACACCGCTTTTTCCGCCCGCCGGGGTCGCCTAGCCTCGTTCGAGAACGCCTATGCCGTCGCCGTTCAGCGTCGCGAAGACACCGGCGCCGACCAATATGTCATCGCCACCGGCAATCCCGTCCAGCCCTTCCGCGTCTCCCGGCACGAACCAGCCCCGACCGACACCGTCTATGCGATGGTCGCCTGAACATTCGTCGGGCAACCTCGCTGCCGGAATCATGATCTTCGCCGATGCGGCCTCACATCGTCGCCATGAACAACCCGGCCGCCGGCCTATTCTCAAAATGTTCGATCTGAGCGTGCAACGATCCGCACCGTTCGCGTTATGAGACACTTACCCAAACCAGGGAGTATCATGATGCGATTTAGGTCAGGATTGTTGATCGCGTTTCTGGTCAGCAGCGCCGCGATGCCGGCCAATGCTCAAAGCCTGCTCGGCAAGCTTCGGGACGCCGTCAAGGCACCATAAAGTCAGAGCGACGACGACTATGATCCGGTTCGTGCCGACCGGGAGCGTCGCGAGCGCCAGGACGCCCAGTATGAGGCCGACATGCAGCGTCGTCGCGCCAACCCTTGCGTACCGGGCAACATGGCTGCCGATGACACCCGCGAGCTATGTCTCCGCCGCGAGCGCGCCAATGCAGAAACCGACCGCGCCAGCGCGGAATCCGACCGTATCTATCGCGCCAACATGGCCAAGCGTGATCGCGAAGCGGCGGCAGAGCGCGCACGGTACAAACGGCGCAAATAGAACCCGTCGTCATGTGATGACCGTTCGGGTCAGGCCGGTTTCCATGCCTGTATCAAAGGCTGGAAAACCGCCCTGACCCGCATCGGTCGCATCCTCATGTCAGGAGCCGGCATCGGGATCGGTCACAGCCAGACGCTGTTCACCCGATGATCCCGCGCGGTGCGATCCGTACACCCCATGATATCCGCCGCGTTCGGCTCCTCCAGCGCATCCTCATGCGCCCAATGGATCTGCGGCACGCCCGCCTCCCTCAGCGTCACCGACGCCCGGCCACGCGCATATAGCAGCCCCTTGAGCCACCCCAGCATCTCCACCGCCGCCTCGATCGACGTGTCGCTCAGCAGATACCACAACCGCATCTGGAACGGGTTCGCATCGGTGATGATCGCATCCAGCGCCGCATAACCCTCGCCACGCTTCACCCCGCGCGCCACATCACCCTGAAGCGCCTCGAACGCCTCCAGCAACTCGCCCGCCGACAACCACGCAAGGTCGATCTCGACCCCGACCGCCGCACCCGCCAGCACCCGGCGTTCAGGCGCAAGCTCCACGTCGTTCATCACATCGACCAGCGCCAGGTCATAGTCATGCCGCTTGATCGTATCTGTCCAGTGCATCGCCCTCACTCCCTTGCCCGAATATCCTTCAAGGACAACACCTTGAATGAGGCTGCCGTTGCCAGCAAACAAGTCGATGAAAACTTCTCCCCGGCGTCGCGCAGCCGCGCGCGCGCCGGGATCCGCGCAAGCTATCGCGAGGGGACGCCACGGCTCATGAACTGGAACAAGGGCGGCGACAGCCGCGACGAACGCCTCGCTGCCATCGACACCCGCGCGATCCTCGCCGCCGTCGGCGACCTCGAAGACCTTCGTGACCACCTCGCCGACGGTGACGATGACGAGCCGCCCGAAATGCGAACCGACATCCTCAACCTCCACCGCCTCGCCATGGCCGCCGCAAACGGCGCGAGCGACAACGCCGAACTCTTCGACCTCGCCATCGATCTCGCCGATCGCCTCGACGACATGGCCGATATCGTCGATCGGCTCTCCCGAACCGTCAACGCCATCGCCACCCTCGCGCCTGACGACTGAAGCCGCCGCCTACGACCCGAGGTGCGCCTTTGCCGCCGCGATCCCCAGCTTGCGCCCGCGACGCGGCCTCTCCGCCGATCCCTCCGGCCCGCCATCCGACACCTCTGCCGTCCCGACCGCTTCCGCTTCGGCCTGGCGCGGCTTGCGACCCAGCCCGATCTTCTTCGCCATGTCCCGGCGCGCCTCGCTATAATCCGGCGCCACCATCGGATAATCCGCCTTCAGCCCGTACCGCTGGCGATACTGCTCCGGCGTCAGACCATGACCCTTCAAATGACGACGCAGCGTCTTGTACGGCTTCCCGTCGATCATGCTGATGATCGCATCGCTCCGCGCCAGCGACTTGCGCACCGACACCGCCGGCGCATACGCCTGCGGCGCTTCTGTCGCATCGCCCGTTCCCGTCACGCTCCCCGATGCCTCCAGCGCGCTCACCGCCTCGTGCATCCGCTGCAGAAACACCGGCACATCCTCGCTCGACACCCGCGTGTTCGGGTTCGACAACCACGCAATCGTCAATTCCGTCGCCAGCTCGACCGGATCATTCTGCGCAACCATCGACATCTTCTCACCGCTATCGTTCATAAAGCCACCTGCCTTCCCCCGTTGTATGATCGAACGAGAACAGATGTTCCATCGGATTGGACCGGCACTCCCCGACAATCCGTCCCTTGAACCCATGACGTCCATGCTCGAGATCAACAAGATCCCCGCAGATCGGGCAACTCGCCTCATACCCATACAACCGGAACAACGGGCGACCGTCACTCCTTGCCCGGGTATGAATTACGCCAAACTTCCCGTCCCCCCTCACATACGGCCATTCCACTCGCCATGCCTGGTTCACCGGCAGGCTCAACCTGTGGAACACCACCCACACCAGATTGGCGAATATGGCCATTGACAGCACCACCAACCACGCGTTCGCCGTGAACAACCCATGGTAAAACCCATAGAGCGACAGGAAGAACGGCACCGTTACCAACAACGTCGGGTAAACACCCGGGGCCGACCACCGGCTACGCGACGGCAACCGACCGTAAATTAGCCGACCCAGCCACGTCATCTCGACCGGCCTCTCCGTATACACGATCCCACTGGCATCGGGTGCCGGTTCAGGCGGCACCTCGAACGACAGCCATAGCGCTGAGCGCCCGCTATGATGCACCTGCATCACCTGGTCCGCCCCATGCTGCTCCCGCAATCGGCCCGAAATCACCCGTAGCCGCTTCGCCAGATCCGTCATCGACCGAAACTCGGGCACGCCCGGCAACCGGCGGACCTCGTTCCACGAATACGTCCGACCGAAATCCTCCAGCAGATCGTTGAGCACCGCGCCCGCCGCGGCCTCGATCGCCACCACCGCCCTGCTCGACTGGTGATCCCGTACCCATGCCTCGATCGCTGACCGGGTCGCCTCGGACGGCTCGCGCGATGGCGCAACCAGCGCCGCTACGACGCTTCCCGGCTCCTGCATTCTCTCGTTGCAACTGTCGTCAATAGACACGGACCCACCCCCCGGCGCGGCTTCGATGGACCATCAAGCCCTATCGGAACCTGCAATGAAAGCCCTCCCGCAGCGCCAGCTCGCCATCCCCTTCGTGCTCGATCGACACCACCGCCATCACGACGTCGATACCCTCAACCTCCGCGACATCCACGCCTTGCCCGATGGCCGACACGCCTTCCGATGCGCAGCCTGCCTCGAACCCGTCGGCGTGCGCGCCGGCGTCATCCGCCAACCCTTCTTCGCCCACTTCCCCGATGACGACGCCACACCACCCTGCCCCTGGCGGACGAATATCACACCCGCCGCCTTCCACGGCCGCAACCCCACCGGAGACGACGGCAAATGGCACATCGATGCCCAATGCCAGATCATGACCATCCTCGAAGCCATGGGCTGCCACCCCGCTCGCAACGCTTCGGCTCATACACCATCGGGCCTCCGTAAACCCGACATCGCCGTCACCATCGATCGCCAGTTGGTCCACTTCGAGGTCCAGGCCTCTCCCACCAGCGCCTGGTGCGCGGAACGGCGGATCGACCGCGACCATGACCACCGCGCCGTCACGATCTGGATCGTCAGCGCCGATGCCTTCGACACCGCCGTCGATGCCGGTACGCTACCGACATAGGTCGACACCCTCGCCGCCATGGGCAACGGGCAGATCTGGCTCTGGAATGACGACTGCTACAACAAATCACGCAACGCCGGTCGGCTCAACATGCTCCGATCCACCATCGACAAACCCGGGACAATCGAACCCGCGTCGTTCCCGGATGATCTGCCGCGCCTCTTGCCCGTCGCCGTCCGACGATCGCACGCAGGTCGAACCCGCCTGCAATATCCCAACTGTGTCCCGATCGACGATCGCGGTCGCGATAACCTCTCCCATCTCCGTAGAATGCTTGCCGACGAGCTGAAGATAATCGCCGATCGGCTCGGCCAGTCATTCCGATTCAACTATGCGATAGCCTGCATCAACACCCCCGTCCCCTCCTACCGTATCGCCGACGGTGAACGTCATGATGATCTCCGGCGATGGTTCGACCGGCAACCGCGACTTCACCTCGCCACCATCAATGAACCGACAGCCTCGGGGCCACCCCGCCCGATGGGCGGGGCCGGGCTCTAGTCGGCTAAAGCCGACCGGAGCCACGCTGAAGCGCGTCTCCGCCCCTTGCGGGGTCACGATCCCTTGTCCGGGGTTTCCGCCCCCTACGGGCCTCCTGCGCGCCTCCACGGGCATGATGACGCACCAGCCTCTTCCACCCTGAACGTCACACCCAGATCCACGCGCATCGCCAGCAGCCTGCGGCTGTGGAATCATGCGCTGGCGCGCATGATGATTGTTCGTGGGGCCAATGATCTCATCGCACCCTTCGCCGCCTCTCAGTGTCTCCGCGTTGCAGACCCGCCCGCCGGGGTCGGCGTCGCGATGGTATTGCCAGCAAGGCTGGCAATGCTTTTGTTTGTTTGAAGACGCCTCAACAAGAATACCGGACCGCTGATGGATTGTCCGCGATGCGGACAATGCTTTTTGCTGATTGGTCCTACGGTTTCCACCGCTAAAGCGGCGGAGCCTCCGTCATTCATGTTGACCCCGCCGACCGTGCCTGCGCCTTGAGCCCCTGCGAGGACGGCTCCGGGTGCGATGAGATCACAGGCCGGGGCTACGCCCCCCGAACATCGTTCCTGTTCATCTGAATTGCTCGCTACCGCGATCAATGCTTCTTTGTTTGTTTGTTTACGCTTGCTGGACGCAAGCTCTTTAGATGCTCGGACTCACCGTGTACGATAACTTGGTGTCAAGAAATCAATGCGCTTCAATACTTGGGGGGGAGGGGGTAAAAGAAAGATGTCGGGAGGGGAAAGGCCCCAAGCCCTGGCAAAGAGGGGGAACGGCCCCCACGGAGTAAGTCACATGAACATCGGTTCCTTCAAGAGCACCAACGGCCAGCTTCTCGGTTCGATCGCCACCGCGCACATCGACCTTCCCCGCCTTGGCCTTCGCCCGGTCGAGAGCGACAGCGACAAGGCACCCGCGTTCGAAATCATGGCGCTGAACGTCGCGCGCCGCTGGGTGCAGATCGGCGCTTTGTGGGAGCAGACCAGCAATTCGAGCGGCGAGGTTTTCTATCAGGGACGTTTCGACGACCCCAGCCTCACCGCCCCGGTTCAAGTCATGCTTTTCCGCACCGACGACGAAACCGAAACCTACAACGTCGTATGGAACCGCCCGCTGCCCCGCCGCGAGAACCTCAACGGCAGCCGTCAGGGACGCGGACGCCGCACCATCGATGACGGTTTCGGCACCGGCAACGCCGACGCCAACGGCCAGATGGTCGAGGAAGGCGCAACCGACGCCGACGCCATCCCGCCGATGACGCCGACCCGCCGCCGCAAGAGCGAGACGACCGCCGACGAGACGGTCGCCGCCTAAGACCACCGAACGGACGGGGGGAAGCGACTGAAACGCTCCCCCCGGTCCTAAGACGCCAACCCTGCCAGAGAGTATGAACCAATGACCAAGCAAACGCCCTCCCGCCGCTATACCAGCCTTTCGCAGCTTGGCGAAGCCATGGGATCGACCCCGGGGGAAATCGCCGCGCAGGACCGCGCCGACGCCATCCGCGAGGAAATCGCCAACGACACCACCAGCGACAGTTTCAACGCCGCGTTCGGCGACGTCGGCGCATGGTCGATCATGGGTCCGGGCGAGATCGCCCAGCAACTCGACATGCCCGAACCCGCCGAAGCGCAATTCGATTGCCGCGCGATCATGGCGACCCTGTTCGACCTCTTTGCCGATACCCGGCTTGAGACGAGCGCCCAAGCCATCGCATGGGGTTTCGTCAATTCGTTCCACTACGAGGCGCAGAAACTGGCGCGCGAGGAAGACACGCTGGCCCGCGACTTGGGCGAGATGGCCCGCCGCCCCGATCCGTCAGAGATTTACGCCGTCGAACTGGAGGAAATGCAGCTACGCACCCAAACCAAGATGGAGCAGCGCGCCGCCATCGAATGTATGCGCGCCTATGCCGCCGATTGCTACCATGCCCACACCGGGCAACCGTGGAGCAGCGCGCGCGGCTCCGTCGTTTCCAGCGCCACCACCGCCAGCCAGATCGACAGCCTCGACTTTCTCAAGGCGCGCGCCGAGGCGATCCGCGAAAAGCGCAACCCGACCGGCCCCATCGTCGTCTTTTCGGGCGGTCAGGAATGGCACGACTTCCAGATGCTTTACGACCGCCTAGACGCGATCAAGGCGCGCGTTCCCCACATGACGCTTTGCACGTCCGGCCAGCGCAAGGGATGCGACCTTATCGCCGCCTCTTGGGCCGCGAGCCGCAAGGTTCCGCTAGTCGCCTTCGCGCCCAACGTCCGCCGCTACGCGGCAGCCGCAGGCTTTCGCCGCAACGACCAGCTTGTCGCCCTCGCGCCGGTCGAAGCCATCGTGTGTCAGGGAACCGGCATCCAGTCGGGCTTGCTGGACGAACTGAAAAAGGCAGGCGTTCCGACCCAAGCCTATCGCATTTCCGATCAGGGACCGGCCCCCGCCGCAACCAAGCGCGCGGCTTGGGGTTGACCCTCTAGGGACGGCGCACCCCCCCCTGCGTCGTCCCGCCCACCCGTTCCCTTGGCAGGGATGACTAGGCCAGCCCCGGACGCTCCCGCCGGGGCTGGCCGCTTGTCGCCACCGGCGCTTTGTGGGGGGAACCCTACAGGTTCCCCCCACGCCAGGCGAGCGGACGCGCGGCCGCCCTGGCGCGGCCCCGACGGGCCGCGCGCGGACACCCGCACGCCCGCTCGCCTTCCCCCTTCCGGTAATGCGCTGCCGCCGCCTTTCCCGGCCCGCCCGACCAGCTCGCCAGCGCCGGAGAATGCCGCGTGCCGGGAAAGCGCGGTCGCGGGCATCGAGCCCGCGCCCGCGCTGCTGCCGCGCGACTGTCCGATGCGGTATCGAGTACCGCTGAACAGGAACCCATTTTGTTGGCGGGGAAGCGCCGGGCCGGGCATCGAACCCGGCCCGGCGCTGCTGCCGCTGGCAGATCCTTGACGTCACCTCGCACGATGTCGGCCATGCCACCCCTGCCGACCAGCGACGTGCCCGTCGCACGGCATGTTGGAGAGGAGCGGGAACGGGAAGAGCGGTTCCAACGAAGGAGGTCGAGATGACCATCACGTTCCGCATCGATGACGGCCATGACGTACACGCCGTCCCGCCCGCCGAAATCACCCGCGACCAGCTATCCGTCCTGTGCGATTACCTGCGCGCCCAATCCGAGCGTCTCGGCTACCCGCTTATCGCCCACGAATGGGGCACGACCGATGAACCGGAGTTCGCGTTCGAGGCGCGCGTCTGCCCCCTTCCGCTCGCTTCGCTCAGCGCCATCCTCGACCACGGCGAAGCCGCGATCGCCGTCCTCGACGAAGCCCAATTCGCCGCGCGGCGCATCCGCGTGCGGCGCGAGGAGAATATCGGGCTGGTGATGATCGAGGTCGCATGGACCCATGACAGCGCACCAGCGCTCAACGTCGCCAATGGCAATGCCTATGCCCTGCTTGAAAGCCTCGGCCTCGATGCCGAGTCCTTCGGCGAAATCCCGCTTGCCGAACTGCGCCGGCGTCTCACCGATCCGGTGATCCACGACCGCCTTACCGCCGACCCCCATCTGTCGCGCTACCTGCCCTCGCTGGTCGCCATGGCCCGGACGAAAACCAATCCGCCTGACGCCAGTCTCGCATGGGCATGAACGCCCTGCCAAACCCCGACTAACCCGTCTTCATTCCGACCCGATACGGGGCGCGCGGCTTCGCCGACGCGCCCCTTTTTTTGCCTGACACCTTTGGAGAACCGACCGGCTACGCGCCGATGGTCCCGGCCGGCTTCAGGCTGACGCCTTCAGCCGCTTCTCGACTTCTTCGACGCCTAGCGTCTTCACCACCCTCATCAAGCCATCGAGCCGGTCGAGCGGCAGCTTGAGCAACCCCGCTTTCTCGACCGACTGGATCGCGGCCTCCCGCAACCTGCCCTGATGCGCCTTGCGACGCTCCGACAGCTTGCGTTCCTCGGCCTCGATCGCGGCCAGTTCGGCGTCCAGTGACTTTGCCATTTCCATCGTCCTTTTCGTCAGGCTGATCGGGCTCTGAACACAGCCACTCTACCCCCGACAATTCACAACGCCAAGCAGCCTCTCGGACCCCAGCGAAAGACCCCACGATGATATCGGCCGACGCCATAAACCCCGGCGTGCGAAGCACGCCATCCAGCACCCATTTCCGCCTCACGTCGGACCCGATCCTCGGTGAAACCGGGACACGGCCCGGAGCTACCCGGAGCACCAACCAGCACCGATACAGCACGGAGGATATGGGACTACAGTAGTGCACACCTTACGCAAGCTTCGCTTGCCGTTTTCGGCGGATTTCCGCCACTTTTTGAGGTTCGCCGATGTGATCCCAACAGAGTTGCTTTCGATCCCAACCGACTTTCTGCCAGAAAACCGCAGAAATCCGCCATTTTTGCTGGGATCGGTTGGGATCGCTTTTTTGCCGATCAACGCGCCCAACATGTTGCGCGCCCCTGCCCGGCTACGCTAAGGTAGCAGCGCTTGAGAACCCACCATCCTCCCTGCCTGGAGGTTGGTTTGAAGATCCCTTACGTCCAACGAACCGTCCGGTTCGACCCGCAGCAATATGCGCGCCTGGAGGAGGTTGCCAGCAAGCATTCCAGGTCGATGGCTGACGTCATGCGCATAGCAATCGCGCACTATCTCGACGGCGAGCAGAAGCGCACCGAGAGCCAGCTTCGGCACCTCCGAGTGACCGAATATATGCAGGTCGCCCTCGATGCGATCATCCGGGAGAACCACCCGGAATTGCGCGACAAGCTCATCGTCGAAACCGACCATCGCGTGAGGCTCTACCATGGCGCGTGATGACCCCAAGGCGTCGGGCCAGGAGCCCCGCAAGGACATCCGGAACGACCGGCGTCCGATCCCTCAACAGCACCATTCCGCGCGCGGCGATGCGCCACGAAACTCGGGCAACTTCACCCGCGGAAGCCAACTCCTGAACACGCAGGTGCTCATGTGGCTGCAGGGCATAAAAATGCCCGTCTACATGTGGCTCGGTGTCTTCGCGATCGCCTACTTCACGATCCTCTCGATCACGCTCGACGAGAACAACGTCCAGCTGATCTGCATGCGCATCTTGTCGTCGCTCTGGGACTGGATCTCGTTCGACGAAATGAAGCAGGTCAACCTTCGGCTTCCCAACAACGCAGTGCGTCACACGTACATGGGTTACGTGCCCTATGTGCCCGAGGTTATCCTCGCTTGGCACAAGGCAGTAAGAGGCCTGCTTGGCTCGGTTGCCATCGCCTCCTGCATCACCGTCCCTCTGTCGATCTGGTATATCGATTTCTCGGCCCGTCGCGGCAAGGCTATGATCCAGGAACGTCACGAGCGCGGCGCCATGCTGGTCGAGCGCGATCTCCTCTATTCCGAGATCGCTCAGCACAACAAAGTGGAGTTCATGAAGGAGGCTGCCCGGCTGTTCCCCGGCAAGACGCCTGACTATGTCCTGAGCCTTAAATTCAAGGCGCGGAAAGCGGGGGGTGTGCACCACCCGTACAGCGTCGCCGGCATCCCCTTCCCGCACCGTCTCGAGCAGTCGCACTTCATGACGCTGGGCACCACTGGCTCGGGTAAGACGACGGTCTTCCGCAAGCTCTTGGCGCAGATGCGGGAGCGCGAAGATACCGCCGTCGTGTTCGATCTGACCGGAGCCTATGTCGAGGCTTTCTACGACCCCGAACGGGACACGATCCTGAACCCGGCCGACGCCCGCTGCCCGGCCTGGACGATCTTCAACGACTGCCATTCCTATAGCGATTTCACCGCTGCGGCAGGCGCCCTCATCCCGTCCGACGGCGGTGCCGCGGACCCCTTCTGGGCGCTCGCTGCGCGCACCCTTTTCATCGAAATGTGCATGAAGCTCATCGAGAAGAAGATGACCTCCAACAAGGCGCTCGCGGACAACCTGATGACCGCCGACCTGAAGCTGGTTCACAAGCACCTCGCCAACACCATCGCGGACCCGATCACCGCGCCCGAAGCGGCAAAAATGGCGGAGTCGATCCGCGCCGTCTTCAACACCAATGCACAGGTTCTGCGCTTCCTCCCCGACGACGGTCCGCAATACTCGATCCGGGACTGGATGACGTCCGAGAAGAAGCCGGGTTCGATCCTCTTCATCACCTCGAATTACACGGACCTGGAGATGAACCGGGCGCTGCTCACGCTGTGGTCTAACCTCGCGATCCACTCGCTGATGACGATGAAGAAAACCCGCGATCTGCGCACCTGGTTCGTGTTCGACGAGCTCGGCGCTCTGCACCGCCTGCCTGCAATCGAAAGCGGCCTCCAGACCGCGCGAAACTTCGGCGGGGCGATGGTCCTAGGGCTCCACTCATTCGACAAGCTGATCCAAGTCTACGGTGAGGAAAATGCCCGCAACCTGTCGTCGCTGGCGCGGACGAAACTGATCCTAGCCGCGGCCGACCTCGACACCGCTGAACAGGGGTCACGCTACATCGGCAATCGTGAGATCCGGCAGATGGATGAGGGGTATAGCTACGGCTACAATAACACCCGCGACGCCTCGACCCTGACCCCCCGCAAACAGATAGAGCCGCTGGTCATCCCAGATGACATCATGAACCTGCCCAGCCTGCACGGGTTCGTGAAGTTTCCGGATGGATTTCCGGCCGCACGCATCCGCCTCGAATACGAGCATTACCCGACCGTAGCCGAGGGCTTCATTCGGCGCAGACCCGGCACGCCGGACGCGCCTGATAAGCCTGTTCGCGGAGGAGGTGGCAAGCCGCAGGGTGGTGATGTTGATGTGGGGCGTGGTGACCTGCCTGTGGCGGTTGAGGAGCCGGTATCGGCGGCAAACGAGGCGAATGATTTTGCCGCCAATATTCTGTCGCAGCCGACTGAGGGAGAGGTCGATAATTCGCGCGACGGGATGCCGATCGAGGCGACCGCGCGTAGCGAACCGCAGGTGCTCTTGGCTGACATGCGGGAGCGTCCTAGCGGCGACCACCGTGCCGAGGGCACGAAGCTATCGGACGGCCAGGCTGTGCAATCGCGCGGCGATCATCAACGTGAGCAAAGGGACAACACGGCGCAGGAAGCCGAGCGCTCCGAAGACCTGTCTATCCGGGAGGCACGCGATGCGTTCCCGGATGACGGATACGGGCTGTAACGATGCTCTCCATGGCATCGGTCAAGTCGGCGTCGGGCGCCGCCAATTATTTCGGCAAGGACGACTTCGTCAGCGGCGAATACTACACCGATGAGAAGGCTGGCGAGGTCAGCATCTGGGGCGGCGAGGGTGCGGCCGCAGTCGGGCTTGGCGGGACCGTCTTCAAGGAGACGTTCGCTAAGGTCCTGAATGGCGAGTTACCCTCCGGCGAACGTGTTATGGATCAGCGCGACACGCGCCGACCCGGCTACGATCTGACCTTTTCCGCGCCGAAGTCGGTGTCGGTAATGGCCTATATCGCCGGCGACAAACGCATCCTCGGGCCGGACGGCGCGCACACGAAGGCGGTCCAGCAGACGATGGCCTGGGTCGAGAAGAACCTTGCCGAAACGCGTATAACCAAGGACGGCAAGACCGAGACCGTGAAGACCGGGAACCTGGTTTATGCGCTGTTCCAGCACGACACTAGCCGCGCACTTGATCCGCAGGCGCACATTCACGCTATCGTAGCCAATCTGACGCGAGGGCCGAATGGGAAAATTCATGCCCTGCACGCTGACCGGATCTGGTCGAACAACACCGTTATCGGCTCGATCTACCACAGCCACTTGCGCGACGAGTTGGAGAAGCTTGGCTACCAAGTCCGGCTCGACGGAAAACACGGCACATTTGAGATTGTCGGGGTTCCGAAAGAGGTTCTGGAAATCTTCAGCAAGCGGCGGGACCAGATCCTAGAGAAGGCCGCGGAACTCGGCATCGTCTCCCCGGAGGGGCGCAACAAGATCACGGTCAATACGCGAGATCCCAAGCTGAACGTAGAGGACCGCGAGACCGGTCTCGTGGTTGAGTGGATCAAGGAAGCTACCGCTGCGGGTTTCGACGGTAAGAAGCTGCTAGAGGGAGCCTTGAAGGCCTCGGCTGAGCGAGAAAACGCAGGTCCGATAGGACGCAGCTATCAGGCGATCGCAGACGCCGTCAGTGTCGCCCGTGAAGCGGTAGCGGGCCTTCTGCGCTCGCCCGACCCGCTCGTCGATCGTGGCTTCGTTCGTCTCGCCCAGTCGACGGGCCAAGCGAACGCTCAACTCGCAGTCGCCTCCGCCATCCGCATCCTTGGTCAGCGCGAGTCCGCTTTCGAGGTGGATCGGGTAAGCAAAAGAGCGCTCGATCTTGGTCTGAAGGGCGTCACGATCGACCATGTCGAAACTCGCATCGAGCAACTGTTCGAGAAGGGTAAGCTCCTTCCGGGGCATATCCAGGTCAACGGCCGCACCGTCGATGCCGTGACGACGATTGAAGCGATCAAAACCGAAGAAAGCATCCTGGCGAGGGTCGAGGCAGGGAAAGGTCGCGCTACGCCGATCGTCAGCCCAGCAGATGCACCGGACCGCCTACAGGCCGCCTCACCGTTTGAACTGAACGCCGGTCAGCTCGCAGCAGCGACGCTGTTGGTGTCCAGCACCGATCGCATCGTCGTTGTGCAGGGCGTCGCCGGCGCCGGCAAGTCGACCATGCTGCAGGCGACCGCGGCTGTCGCTCGCGAGGAAGGCAAGCGCGTGCTCGGCCTCGCCTTCCAGAACAAGATGGTCACCGACCTTCGACAGGGGCTGAAACCGAGGGAGATGTCGGTCGCCGACATGAAGGACGCAGGCATCGAAGCCCAGACCATCGCCTCGTTCATCTGGGAAAACCAGAAGCATGTGGCCAATCCGAACACGCCTGAAGCACAGGCGAAGCGTGCCGAGATGAAGAACACGATCATCGTCGTCGACGAAACGTCGATGGTTTCCGATCCTGACATGCTGAAGCTGCTCACCATCGCGGACGCGCTTGGCAATGAACGGCTCGGCGAGATCGGCGATCGCCGGCAGCTGCAGCCGATCGATCGCGGTAAGTCGTTCTCAGTCCAGCAGGCCGCCGGCGTCACCATGGCGCGGATGGACGAAAACATTCGCCAGCGTACCGACCAGCTGCGCACCGTTGCGGCGTTGACCAACGTCGGCAAGGCATCGCAAGCGATGCGCGTGCTCGGCGACAATGTCATCGAGGACCAAAAGCCCGCCGAGAAGGCCGCTGAGCTATGGCTGGCCCTTTCGCCCGCAGACCGCGACGTCACTGCGATCTTCGCGTCCGGCAAGGAGACGCGTGCTACGATCAACAGGGAGGTCCAGGCGGGGCTCCTCAAGGATGGCACGCTGAAAGGCGAAGGCCTGTTCCTCACCGTTCATCAGCCTCTCGGTCTTGCCAACGAGGAGCTGCGTTACGCGCAATTCTACAAGCCGGGGCAAACACTTCACGTCCAGGGAAGCGTCGATGAGGTGAACCTCCGTCATGGTGCGGCCGAGGTCACGAAGGTCTTTGGCAACGGGAAGGTGGAGATCAAGCTCGAAAGGAACGGTCAGCGGGTGCGGTTCTCGCCGCAGAAGATCGATCCGATGAAGGAAGGCAACCGCCTGGCGCTGACGACGCTCGAAACGGTGAAGATTCATGAGGGCGACCGCATCCGCTGGACCGGTAACGACAAGGATCGCGGCATCGACAATGCGGCGCTGGCGACGATCACCGGCATCGAGGGCGGCCGTGTCACCGTGGAGCTCGCATCCAAGGAGACACTGACGCTCGAAAGGGGCGATCCTATGCTGTCACGCCTCGACCTCGCCTATTCGCTCAATGCGCACATGGCGCAGGGTGTCACGGCCGATAAGGCGATCGGGGTGATGCAGAGCTTCGAGAGCAACCTCTCGAACCAACTTCTGACCAACGTGATCGTGACCCGCGTCCGCGACCAGCTCATCATGGTGGTCGACAATCTGCAGAAGCTTGGCGCGCAGCTCGATCGAAACCCGGGCACCAAGACCTCTGCACTGGAGAGCCAGGGTCGCCTCGTCATCGATGGGCCAGGCGCTCAGCGTAGAGACGCCGACGATGCCCTAAGCAAGGCAATGGAGAACCTCGACAAGAGCAGCACAGAGCCGATCCTGATTGATCCGGCCAGCCTCGCCGAGACGGACCTGCCACCCATGGGGGAGTCGACGACGGACTATTCCGACACGAAGCTGTTCGAGCGCGACATCCCGCCGCTGAAAGATGGTGACGACGCGGACCGACACGACAAGCGGACCGAACGCAAAGACGACGAGCTCGGCATGCGCCCGCTCGACATGGACGACCTCAGCGCCCTGCCCGCGATGCTCGCCTCGAAAGAGCAAGTCCGCGAGCTCCCTGAGAAGAACCTCAGCTTGGATATGTGAGCGTCCGCATGCCGCTCGAAATCAACTCCCATTCCGCAAAGGCACTATGAACATGGACAGGAATATCGCCATTCTCGCCGCCTTGCTCGGGGTGTTCATCATGTTGAAGGCGCTGTCCGGTGGCGGTGTCGGCTTCGGGGGAAGACGGCCGCTCGCCAAGCGGTTCATGACACCTCGCGAGCTTGCGATGCTCGACATTCTGGAGCGATGCCTACCTGAATATCGCTTTCACGCTCAGGTTGCGATGGGAGCGGTGCTGAAGGCCCCTCCCCGCTTGATCGGCAAAAGCCATCCCGCCGATCGCAACGCGTTCTCCCAGAAGATCATCGACTTCGTGGCGCAGGATAGGGCGACTGGGGCGGTTGTCGCGCTGATCGAGGTCGATGATGCAAGCCACAACGCTCAGCGCGACAGCCGACGCGATGCGATGACCGGCCACGCAGGCTACCGCACCATTCGGATCGGCCGGGGGGTCCAGCCTCGCATCCATGAGGTCCGCGCCGCGATCGCCCCTTTATTCCAACAACACGCCCTGAATGGGAGCAGCCGGTCATGAACGCCAATGGATTAAAGGTGCCTTCCGATGATGCCCAGAGCCTTACGGACTTGCCCGACGACGCCCTGGCTGACGAATTGCGAACGCAATCCTTCCACCTCATGACAGCTCACCCAATTGCTGCTGCGCATCTCGTGCTCGCGGCCGCGTCGATCGCGCCGACGTGCGACGCCGAGCGGGAGGTTGCCGACGAATTTTCATATGTCATTGTCGACTTCGCTCAGCAACTTGGGGTCCTTCACCGGCGTGCCGTTGCCCGTCGCGAGCAAGAAACGAGGAGCGCGGCAAATGGGCATTGATGAAAGTTACTATCCGCAACTCAAAACCACTTAACTGAACAGGGGAACAGACATGAAGCGCACGATTACAATGCTTGGTTTGCTCGCGTTCGTAGCCACTCCAGGGGCAGCACAGAAGCTCGGCAAGGGCGGGATCGGCATCGACGAGAACACAGAGGTGCCCCGCTGCACAAGGCCGCTTGGCACGATCGCGGTCGTGGAAGAGCGCGCGGCCGGCGGGACCGCGGAGGGCATTCCTCCGGGCCTGGCAGCGCTCATGCGAATGGCAGAAGCGCAAAACGGCGGAAGCCAACGCGTCGACCCCCTTCCCATCCTGAAGCTCTTGGTTTCGCAGTCCGGTTGCTTCCAGATCGTCGACCGCGGCGAGGCGTTCGACGCCCTGCAGCGAGAGCGGCAATTGGCCGCTGGTGGTGCTGTGGCAGGCGCAAACAATCAAGCGACGTTGAAGGCGGCCGACTACCTGCTTCAGGCAAAGGTCCTCTATTCAGACAACGATTCGGGCGGGAGCGGAGGCGGTCTCGGATCGATGTTCCCGGGCGGTCTTGGCTTCAAGCAGAAGGTCAAAGCCAGCCAGACGATGTTGACGCTGGTCGAGGTGAAGACCGGCATCCAGCAGGCCGTAGCGACCGGATCGGCACGCAAGAAGGATCTATCGATTTTGGGTGGCGGCATCCTGACCAACACGGGCATTGGGGCGCTTGGAGGCACCTACACCAGCACTGACATGGGCAAAATCACGTCGCTTGCGATGCTGGACGCTTTCATCAAGCTTACGACGCAGGCGCAGAGCCGCCTGATGCCAGCGGGCAGTGTCCCGGCGAGCCCTGCCCCGGCAGTGCCAGGGGGCGCTGTAGCGGCGCCCACAGCGGCTCCAAGGCAGTAGAGTGGAGGGGGGGGAAGGCGAGAAGGGTCGTTCGGAAGCGCCGGCCCCCTCCCCTTCCCTCCCGCTAGTTGAGCAACCGCGATGATGACGCAAACCGATCTATTCGATCCGGCTGACCAGAGCGACGAAGGACTCGCTCTCGAGCATGAGACTGAAGCGGTTTCGGCAGAAACGAGCCCGATCGCGGTGCCGTGCGGATTTATGGACCGGCATAATAACCGATGCCAGCGGCTCGGAAATTGGCCCGTCATGGCTGACGGCAAGCAGATGGTATGTCGGGGCCGACCGATGGTCCACTGCGATCCAGCATGCTTCAGAGGTGAAACGCCAGCACAGCGGCAGATCGAGGCTGACGCGGATGTCGTATGGGACGAGAACGCGAGTGTGCGTGACGACGAGTGATGAAGACGCTACTTTCAACGCAGCGTCAGAGACGAGCGGCTTCAGAGGTTGATCTGGTTGGAGGTATGGTATGAGTAGACACAACTTCTTTCCGAAGGACGACTATAGCAATTACAACGTCGTTGTAGGCTGGGACCGAGGGTTATCGTCGTTCTTCTTCCAGTACGGAGACGTCTGCTCGGATCTGCCGTTGAACCTATCCACCGGTCAGCGGTACGCAGAGCATCAGGAACCGGATGTTGTCGTTGCGCTAGCCATTCACTTCGCTTCCAGCGTTCCTGCGGATTTGGTCGATAGGTTGCTCGCCGATCGTGAGAACGAAGGGTCATACAGCGATATCAGTGCGCCGCTCAATGTCACCTTCTCTACCCAGGCGGACAATGGGGATGAGGTAAATACCGAGGTCTCCCGCGATAGCTTGAAAGACATGTCTGGCGTTGCCGCTGTGGCGGAATGGGTCCTTCATCAGTTTGACGTCGATGAGATCGAGGCATGGGATCAGGAGAACGGTCCGCCTCAGGGTAATGCCTGACGGCATTATGCCACGACAACATGAGAAGAGCGGTTACACCCCTATGGCGACGAACAGATGGCTTGGCACCTTTCGTGAGCCCGCTGCGGAGGTTTCTGCGAAGATAAAGCGTAAGGGCGGCACGCAATGCCCGTGCTGCGGCACCGCCGTCACCGCCCTCCCCTCTCCATGGACGATCGAGCCCTGCGGCAATTGCAAGCGACCGCTGGCCTTGGTGCACATGATCGGCCGACATCCGAGCTACCAGCTGCGGAACGTGCTGGATCTAGTCGGGTCCGCCTATGGCGTTGCAACCGTCGCCTTAGTCCTCGCCTTCGTGACCTCGGGCATGGATGCGAAGGCCTTCGCAAAGGCCGTCACGGTCCTCCTTTTTGTCATTGGTTCGTTGTTGATGGTCGACGGCGTGCTTAGCCTCCGAACAGGGGTCGATCGAACCTTCAATATAACCAGGCGGGGCGTGGCTGCGGCGATCCTAGGAGGCGGAAAGCTTTGTTCGGGCATCGCTGCCTTCATCCTCATGGCGACCGGCATCTCCATATAAGCTATGTAGTGCTATGTGTGCCGCGCACTGTGCCGCGCGACACATAGCGCGAGGCATCACGCCCGCGCGCTCCAACGCGCAGGCGGCCGCGCGTCCGGGGGCGCTAATGCAAGCGGCAGCGCGACCGCTTTGCGACGCGCGGGCGGTCGCGCCAGCGCGAGCGGGAGCGCGTTGTGATGCGCATGCGTAATCCATGGCGCTTGCGATGACGCGGGCGCTGTCGTATGCGACTGCGCGTGTATTGGCGTGACACTAGGTTGTGGAAACGGGCCGCGCGGACGCCTTGATAAGAAAATAGCGGACTAAGGCAGCTGACAGGGAGATTACTTGTGCCAGTAATTACGATTGCGCAGAGTAAGGGCGGAGCCGGCAAGACGACGCTCACACTCGCGCTGGCGTCAGAATATGCCGCCATGGGCGGTTCGGTCATTATCCTTGATGCTGATCGCCAGAAAAGCATGATGAACTGGCAGAACGACCGGGTGGAAGCGGGCCGCGGCGTAGATGACGGCATAACCGTCGTCGACGTGTCCGACATACAGGACAAGAACGTCGGTGCTGCGATTGTGAAAGCTCGTTCGCAAGCTAACCTTGTTATCATTGACTCCGAAGGCACTGCAAACTTCAAGTCATTGTACGCCTGCCAAGACTCCGACTACGTCGTCGTTCCGACACGTTCCTCCCGGCTCGATCTGGAAAGGACCGTTGAGACTGCCGAGATGCTGCAGCGTATGTGCAAAGGTGTACCGTTTCGCGTGTTGATTACACAGACCGCACAGGTGGCACGATCAAAGACGGAACTTGAGATCGATCGGCAGATTGCCCAAGCTTTCCCGGCCTTCGAAGACCGCATGCACACCCTCGATGCGTTCCGAGCAATGTCTAATTACCGCATGACGCTCGCGGAAGTGGAAGAAGCTGGCCTCGCAAAATGCGAGCGTGCGCGATCGATAGCTCAGAACATACTCGTGGCGGTGCTTGAAGAGATAAAGACCAAGGAGGGGGTTGATGCCTGATAAGGAAACTGTTGGCCAGATGGGCGACATCATCGGAACAACCCGGGAGCGTCTCGACGCGTCCAAGGGGGGTGGCGACCGTTTACGTGGGCTGGTGCCGCCCCGAGACGCTTCGCCTAAGCCAAAAGCGGCAGACATAGCCTCGCCGGCAGAGGGGAGGGGACTGCCGACCAACTACTTCCCGCAAGTGGCCGAGGAGACGGGAGTTAAGCCGAAACGTCGGCCGCAGCGCGGCCCTACGCGATCGGTGCATATTAGTATGCGGCTTGCTCCGGCAGAGCGGGACCGCTTTGTTGCCTGGTGCGAGGACAAGAACCTGAGCTTGGCAGACGGTCTCAACGAGCTGCTGGATAGCGCCGAGCGATCATAGAGCCGACCTGGACCTCCAGGGAGGCGGACGCTTAAAACGTAACGGTGGGGGCGGCATGGACGCGTTTAAGGTAGACGAGCTGTTTCCTAACGGGATCGCTCCCAAGACGTACGGCGAGATTTTAGGTGCGCTGAGGAAGGACCTGATCTCAATTCATGAGTATTCATGTGCGTCGGGTGACCTGCTCAACTCGCTTGGACGGCATACCGGTGGCGAGATCGGTCAGGTTATAACGAAAAGCGGCGAGGTGAACTTTGCAATGATCGTAGCGCTAGAGGGGATGTTATCCTCGCTAGCCGCGGTGGAAAAAAGCGAAGAAGCGATCCTTGTGGCGACGCTGCTCGCCTACCAAAAGCCATCCAAGAAAAAACGTCAGCGATGGAAGACGGCGTTGTGGTTCGCGATCGGCGCGGTGTCGACCCTCGCAGTCGTGGGCATAAGCTGGGTAGGAGGTGCCCGTACCGGATCGGTGATTGGCTATAGCCGAGCAATCGACGACCTCGCTGTCGGGGGGATGATAGAGATCAAGCGCCACGGCGACTGGGTCGATTTAACGATGGGACCAAACAACCCGGTTGGCCGGGACGATCCTGCGAAGCCGAGGCCCCGTCTGCGGCTTGAGGCCAACAAGGTTCCTGAGCTGCGATAACGGTCGCCGGATTCGATAGGTGCGGTCTTGTCAGTTGCCTCACCAACAATGTCAGTTGGGCCGGCGGGGCAGGGAGGTATTTTACATCAGTAAGGGGAGACCCGAGCGCCCGCCTCCCAAAATGTCTTCCAGCTTCCGCTACGCCTAGAAGCGCCGGCCTCGCCGGAGAGGCGAAAGAGATCAGCCGTTAGTCCAGCGCTTGGGCGGTGTCGTCAACGGCACTCGGGTCAGCGCTGTCGGAGTTACCAGCACGTTCCTCTTTCAGGCGGCGGGCAATTTTGGCAAGCAACGTCCGGCTGCAGCCGGTGCCGGTCATGATTTCACGCCAGCTATGGCCGTCTCTCAAAGACCGGGCTATCGACGCGTTCCGAGCGGTGTTCTCTGCACGCCCTTTGTAGAGACCCGCAGTTCGAGCCCGGACGACGCCTTCGGCTTGCCGGCGACGCCGATCGTCATAATCCTTGCGAGCGACCGCTGCGAGGACATCGAGCATCATCGCGTTCACCGCCGCGAACATCCGGGCTGTGAAATCGTCGGGGGTGGCTATCAGGTTCCAGGAGGTCGGTAGGTCGAGGGACACGATCCGAACCTGGCGCGCTTCAATCTCCGATCGCAACTTGCTCCAGTCGGCCGAGCTAAGCCGGGACAGTCGGTCGACCTGTTCGACGAGCAGGACGTCCCCAGGGCCGCAGTCGTCTAGAAGGCGAAAGAGCTCGGGTCGCGCTAGGCGAGTGCCGCTTTCATGTTCAACGTAGCGCGCTGCAATACGAAACCCGTGGGAGGCGGCGAATGCATCGAGGGCCGCACGGGCGCGGGTCGCGTCCTGTTCGGCGGTCGATGCGCGTAGATAGGCGCGAACGAACATGCCTTGGTCTTTTATAATCAGTCTGCTGGTGTCCAGTCTTTTTTAGTATCCCTCTCGACGGAAAGCAGACCGGAAGGAAGGTAGTCCTCTGGAGGTATACCTTAATGATACCGATCTCTCGCCGATTTACCATATTTCACGCTTCCGCCAATTATTGGGTAATGCGCTGCAAAGATGTTGCGTCCAGGGCAAAACCCTTTTGACAAGGATGCTTTGTATGCCATGTAGCATGCACATGGTTTATCACGGCTGTATAGCTTGGAGCAGGATCAGACATGAACGCACTAAGTGCCAAGCTTACTGAGGGCGGACGGCTTGTGGTTCCTGCCGCGCTTCGGAAGGAGCTAGGCGTAGAGCCAGGAGATCAGGTGTTCATGGAAGTGGTCGATGGACAGCTTCATGTCTGGTCCCAGAAGCAAGCCATCGCTCGTGCGCAAGCACAGCTCCACCAATTGACCGGCGGCAAGCGCTCACTCGTTGACGAGCTCTTGGCAGAGCGCCGGGCCGAGGCCGATCGTGATGGACACGACGCTTGAGCCGAGTTTTCGACGCTTCAGCAGTTTTGGCTCTCCTCAACAATGAGAAAGGAGCAGGCAAAGCCGCTTCGCTAATCGCTGGCTCCTCCCTATCCGCTGTGAACGCGATCGAGGTCCAGCAGAAACTTATCGATGTCGGAATGGAAGTGGATGCTGCCGAGGCAATGCTCGCAAGCCTCGGATTGAGCATTGCGCCTTTTGATGCACAGCAAGCAAGCATCGCTGCATCTCTTCGGCCAATAGCGCGGCAACACCGCCTTTTGCTTGCAGATTGTGCATGCATTGCTCTCTCTCGCGTACTGAAGCTACCAGCTCTTTCAGGCGATCAGGCTTGGAAGCAAATTGCTAAGGAGGCAGGCTTCACATTCGATAACGTGAGGCGATGACCGTGGGTTTAGGGGTGGGGATTTCAACGGTTGGAATGCCCAGACGTATAGAGGGAGGTACCTATGGCAATTTCGTTGAAAAAAAACGACTCCGTCAGCCTTAAGAAGGAGGCAGGTGGCGGCCTATCTGCGATCACCCTTGGCGTGGGCTGGGACGTCGCCAAAAAGGGCGGCTTTATGGGCATGTTTGGTGGCGGCGGTGGGGACATCGATCTCGACGCCTCATGCCTCGCGTTCAATGCTGGTGGGAAGGTGGTCGACCAGGTGTGGTTCGGGCAGTTGAGCAGCAAAGATGGCTCTATCCGTCACAGCGGTGACAATCTTACAGGCGAGGGTGATGGCGACGATGAGAGCATCGCGATCGACCTTACACGCCTTCCTGCGAAGGTCGAAACGCTGGTGCTTACTGTGAACAGCTTCCGGGGTCAGACTTTCGAGAAGGTCGCCAACGCTTTCGGCCGTGTCGTTGACAACAGTACAGGCCGCGAACTCGCCCGTTTCGACATCTCCGACTCTGGTCCGCATACCGGCATCATTCTTGCCAGCGTCAGCCGCGACGGCGGCGACTGGACCTTCAAGGCTCTCGGCGAGCGCGCTGCGGGGCGCACTGTGCATGATCTTGTCAGTCCGGTCGCGGCGCTGATCTAATCACTCCGGCGGGAGAGCTCCTCTCGCCGGGCATCCCTGGCAGTTTTCCGGAGAACCCATGCAACTTCAGCAAGGCGAGAAGCGCAGCCTTTCCGAGCTCGGCGTCGCAAATCGCTGCACAGTCAAGGTCGATTTCGGGCTAGACGGCGTCGACATCGCCGCCTTCGGCCTCAACAAGGAACGCCGCATCGGCGACGACAGGTACGTCGTCCTGTTCTCAAATACTCGGTCGCCGGAAGGCGCTATCGTTCTAATTCCCTCGTCCGACACAGCCGTTTTCAACATCGACCTTGACGCACTGCCGGGCGCAGTTGACCGGATAGTTTTCACCGCAACCCACGACGATCGTTCCATTGCCGATGCGCGGCCGCTGGTCGTCACGCTCGACGGCGTGAAGGCCTCTTTCGATGTCGCGCAGCATCTCACCAACGAGAAGGCGGTGATGATGGTCGAAATCTATCGCCATGGTTCCGGCTGGAAGATCGGCACTATCGCCGCTGGCTTCGCCGGCGGCCTCGCGGCGCTGATCCGGCACTTCGGCGGTGAAGTCGGAGATGTCGCGCCTGCGCCAACTCCCACACCACCGCCGCAACCGTCTGCCTCGCCTGCTCCTCTCCCGCCGCCGTCAACACCGCTGATCAGCTTGAAAAAGATCACACTAGAAAAGTCTAACCCGACGGTGAGCCTCAAGAAGACCGGCTCAACCTTTGGTGAGATCGTCCTCAACCTTAATTGGAGCCAGGCAACACAGAAGCGCGGATTTTTTGGCGGGGGCAGCAAACCTGTCGATCTCGATCTCGGAGTGTTGTTTGAACTTGACGACGGTTTCAAGGGTTGCATCCAAGCGCTGGGCAGCACTTTCGGAAGTTTCAACACGGAGCCGTTCATCGAACTTTCGGGCGATGATCGCACCGGTGCGGTCGCCGCAGGCGAAACAATCCGAGTCAACGGTCGCTATTTCGACCGCATTCGTCGCCTGGCCATCTTCGCGCTAATCTATGATGGCGCACCTAACTGGCAACAAACGGACGGCGTGGTTCGGATGAATATTCCCGGTCAGCCCGAAATCGAGGTTCGCATGGATGAGGGTCGCAATGACCTTCGACTGTGCGGCATCGCTTTGATCGACAATATTGGCGGCGAGCTGAGGATGCAGCGGCACATGCGCTATTACGCCAGCCAGAAGCCATTCGCCGACGATGTCGGCATCTTCCTCAACTGGCGAGCTGGCTTCAAGGACTGATCGTCCCGGCAAATAGCGTCTTCCAACGCTTTGTTCTGAAGGAAAAGAACTCATGAAGGTCTTCACCGGGTCGATCATCTTTACGATCGTCGCCCTCATCCTAGCCGGTGTGCTTGGCTATAACGAGACGGGAACGCTAGGCGCTGCACTCTCGATGGTGTTCATCGCCGGCGTGCTCGGCGTGATGGAAACCTCACTCAGCCTCGATAACGCTGTCGTCAACGCTTCCATTCTCAAGGACATGGACGCCAAATGGCAGCAGCGCTTCCTCACCTGGGGCATCCTGATCGCCGTATTTGGCATGCGCATCGTCTTCCCCATTGCGATCGTAGCGATCGCGGCCTGGGTCACGCCGTGGGAAGCTCTTGGCATCGCGATTACTGACAAGGCCCGTTACGAAGAAATTGTCACCGGTGCCCATATCGGTATCTCTGGCTTCGGTGGCGCCTTCCTCATGCTCGTCGGCTTGACATTCTTCTTTGACGATGACCGTGAGCATCACTGGCTGCCTATCATCGAGCGACCGCTCGCGGCGTTCGCCAAGATCCCCCTGGCCCCTTATATCGCAACCGCCCTGCTGATCGGGGGCCTATCATTCCTCATTGCCGGCGCCGAGCAGGAGACCTTCTTGCTTGCCGGGCTGTCGGGCGTGGTGATCTACTTCCTTGTCCAGAAGCTGGGTGACTTCCTTGGAGCCGAGGAGGATGCAACCGGCAATGTCGTTAGGTCGGGCCTAGGCGCGTTCATCTACCTCGAGTTCCTCGACGCTTCGTTTTCGTTCGACGGTGTAATTGGCGCTTTCGCGATCACCAACGACATCCTGCTGATCGCGCTTGGCCTTGGTATTGGTGCTATGTTCGTGCGATCAATGACCATAGCACTAGTGCGTGGCGGCCACTTGACCGAGTTCCGTTACCTCGAGACCGGTGCTTTCTACGCCATCATAGCTCTGGCCGCGATCATGCTGTTGAGCATCCGCGTGCATACGCCCGAGGTTGTGACCGGTCTGATCGGCGCAGTAATTATCGGCGTGTCGCTATGGGCCTCTGTTCGCCATCAAAAGCTGTTCCCGGAAGAGTACGCCGAGGATGGCGACGCCGAGGCGATCCTGCCTATGGGCAGCGTCATCGGCGACGCCCGGACCAGCTAGCGCGAACCGCGGCGCTGGTATGCATATGACTCCCTCACCGGCGCAGCTCTACCATCTCAAGCATGCGCTTGATGCTCATCCGGGGGAGGCACACACCCCCGGCAACCTCAAATAGGAAAAGGTGAACAATGGCGATTTCTCTCTCGAAAGGTGGCAATGTCAGCCTGTCCAAGGAAGATCCGGGTCTCGACGAGATCATGATCGGCCTTGGCTGGGACGTGCGCGCCACCGATGGCAAGGACTTCGACCTCGACGCTTCAGCCTTTCTGCTGGCGGCCAGCGGCAAGGTGCGTTCAGATTCCGACTTCGTGTTCTACAACAACAAGAACGGCGCTAACGGCGGCGTCGTCCATCAGGGCGATAACCGCACAGGCGAGGGCGAAGGTGATGACGAGCAGATCCTCGTGACCCTGTCCAAGCTGCCGGCCGACGTGGACAAGGTCGCGGTCGTCGTCACAATCCATGAGGGCGAGGCCAACGGTCAGTCCTTTGGCCAAGTGTCAAACGCCTTCATCCGCCTGGTAAACCAGAAGACCGGCAAGGAGGTCGTGCGCTACGACCTGTCCGAGGATGCCTCGACCGAAACCGCAATGACGCTCGGCGAGGTCTACCGTCACGGTACCGACTGGAAGTTCCGTGCCGTCGGCCAAGGCTACAAGGGTGGCCTCGGCCCGCTCGCGACCAACTACGGCGTCAACGTCGGCTGATCGCCGCCTCGAATACTCCCGGAGCCACCCGCCTCGCGCGAGGCTCCGCTCCACAATTTCCGGAAGGAACCTGCTATGGCAGTCTCTCTCGTAAAGGGCGGCAACGTGTCGCTCTCAAAGGAGGCACCCGGCCTCAAATCCGTCACCGTCGGCTTGGGCTGGGATGTGCGCAAAACGGATGGTCAGGCCTTCGATCTCGATGCCTCGGCCTTCGTGCTGGGCGAGAACGAAAAGGTGAAGAGCGATGCGCACTTCATCTTCTACAACAACAAAACCTCCCCGGACGGCTCGGTCGTTTACGGCGGCGATAACCGCAGCGGCGAGGGCGAAGGTGACGACGAAACCGTCAAGATCGACTTCGAGAAGCTGCCTGCCGACGTGAAGAAGGTTGTGATCGCGGTCACCATCCACGAGGGTGCCGAACGCAAGCAGAATTTCGGCTCGGTCGCCAACGCCTATGCCCGCGTCGTCAACGATGCCGACGGCAAGGAGCTAGCCCGCTTCGATCTGTCGGAGGACAGCAGCACCAATGCGGCGATGATCTTCGTCGAACTGTATCGCGGTCCGCAGGGCGACATCAAGGTCAAGGCGATCGGCGAGGGCTGGGAGTCCGGTCTCGCCGGCCTCGCTTCCTCAATGGGTGTCAACATCGGCTGATGTCTCCGGCTGCCGGGCGGCACATCGGCTCCCGGCAGCCTTTCTTCGTGCTCACAATCCTGTTCTGCGTCCGGTACTCACGTCCTATTTGCAACGAAGATCCCTCATGCGCCTCTGGTTTAATCGCGGCTACTCTCTTGCTTCTATCGCCAGCGCCATGATGGCCGGCAATCCGGATCTCGAGGTTTTCATCAGCACCGGGGAAGGTCTGCCGCAGCGAGAGGGCGCGGCCCGGAGCTGGACCGAGCCTAACCTCCATGACGATGAATACCTCGCCTGGGTCGAGCGGCAGATCACCGATCACAAGATTGATATCTTTGTTCCCACTCGCAGGCGCGGCCTGATCGCCGGCGCGTCTCTCCCGTGTGAGGTCGTCTTCCCTGCCAGTATCGACATTCTCGACATCCTTGCAGACAAGCACGCCTTTGCCGCCGCCCTGATGAACGAGCCCTTCTTTCTGCCCACCTTCTCGGCTGCATGCGCCGACGATATGCAGGACGCCCTGGAGGCATTTCAAAGCTGCCATGGCCCCGACGCGGTCGCTTGCGTGAAGCCGCGATATGGCGTGAACGGACACGGCTTCTGGGCACTCGACGCCGTTTCGCCGACCGCGCACATCATCGATCCGGAGCGGCGCAGCATCTCTCCCGAGATGTTCATTGCCGCCATGCGCGCCGAGGAACGTGCAAGCGACAGTGTTCGCCCTTTCGTGCTGATGGAGTTCCTTCCAGGCCCGGAGGTCTCCTTCGACGTTCTCGCTCACAAGTGCACCGTGTTGCGCAGTATCGCACGCACGAAGCTCGAGAGCAGCCAGCTGCTGCAGAGCTCCCACCCGCTGGAGTCAGCCGTCCAGAGCCTCGTCGCGCGTTTCGGCCTCAGCGGCCTGATCAACGTCCAGTTCCGTCAGGCAGTCGATGGCAGTTGGAAGGCGCTCGAAATCAACGCGCGCCCTGCCGGCGGTTCGATCTACGCGGAGCAGTTCGGCGGGCGGCTGATCGCTGACTGGGGCGGCTTGCTGACTGGCCGCATCACTCCCGATCAGGTCGACAGGACGCCGCTCGACATCGAGATCGCGTTCGAGAACAACCTGTCACTGGTCGGCTAAGGGGAGGGGACAATGGCGCTTATGATGCCTGGGCAGCGCCTGCCGATTGCACGCGCCAGCGAATGCCACATTTGCTTTACAGGATCCGCTCCTGATCGCATTGCGGTGGCCGCAATCTCCAAGTCCGGCGGCGTCGTGCCGTTCCAGCAGCAGGGGAAGGGTTGGTACTGCCCGGATCTCACACGACTGGGTGATAGCGTCGAGATCGTCGCCTACATGACCGATGATCGCCATGGCGGCTTCGTCAACCAGAGCTACCCGCTCGAGGTCACGATTGACGGCGACCAGCACCCCTTCCCAGAGCCTGACCAGCAGCTCGCGGCCGTGATCCTTGCCGAGCTTTACCTGAAGGACGGCAAGCATCGCCTGAAGGTGTCCAACGAAGGCTTCACTTTCGGGATCGACGCCTATGCCCGCGCGCGCAACATCGCGGTCGGGGAGATGCCTTTCCGGGTGCGGTCAAGACAAGATGATCATCGCGCAGGTGTGCCTCGCCGGCATGGGCCGGACAGCAGCGACCCCACCCAACCGGGACAGATGCTCGGCACTGGCAGTGGAGTCGTCATCGACCGGAATCTCGTCATCACCAATGCGCACGTCATTGAAGACGGACAGACCTTCTCTGTAGGGCGCTCGGGCGACCGGCTCGTGCCGCTGGCGATCGACCCGATGCACGACCTCGCGCTTCTGCAGGGACCCGTGTCCGGTGCCCCTTTGCCGCTGCGGATCGGCTCGCCCTTGTGGCTGGGGGAGCCGGTCCTCGCAGCGGGCTACCCGTTGATGGATGTGCTCGGATCGGACCTGAAGGTCACCACCGGCAACATCTCGGGCCTGACCGGCAGCTCGGGGGATACCTCGCGCTTCCAGTTCACCGCGCCGATCGGCTCCGGTTCATCAGGCGGAGCGATCCTTGATGAGGCCGGCAACCTCGTCGGCATCATCGCCGCCGCGCTCTCGCACCGGAATCTGCACGAGCGCGGTTCCATCTCGGAGAACGTCAATTTTGGCATCAAGGCCGCGCTCGTGTTCGAACTGCTCGCGGCCGCCGGCGCCCCGCTTCCCGAGACCCGCCCAATGACTGAGAACAACCGGCGCGAAGTGGTTCAGCGCCTGCGCAGTTCTGTCATCAGCATCAGCGTCTCGGCATAGGAACCGATCATGGGCTTTCGCTTCCAGAAGCGCATCAGCATCCTACCGGGCGTGCGGCTCAACCTTTCCAAGAGCGGCGCCTCTTGGTCGTTCGGTCCGCGCGGCGCGTCCGTGAACCTCGGCAAGCGCGGCGTCTATGGCACCGTTGGCGTGCCTGGCACCGGTCTCAGCTATCGCGAGCGTCTCGACAAGCCGAGCCGACGGACGGTGGCCCCGTCGCGCGATCCTGGGCCGCAGCTACCCGACCGCGTCGTCGTCCGCCTGGAAGCCAACGAGGCTCGCTTCTACGATGGCGACGAGCGTCCGTTGCACCCTTCGCTCGAGCCTGCCGCTCGGCGCCAGCTGAAGGATGATCTGAAGAGTTTTCTCAAAGAGCACGCCGAGGAGCGCAACGCGGCGCTCGATCAGCTACGTCAGCTGCACCACGATATCCCAACGATGATTGGCATCGTGCAGCCTTCCACTTCGAACAAGCCGCAGCGCGAGCACTATGCCTCGCAGGGCGATTACATGGAGGCGCTGATGACCTGGCGCGCCGGCGTCGCCAACGCAGGTCCGGACCAGGACGCCATCGAGGCGGCCCTGCTCCAACAGCTTGGCGCCCTCGCCTGGCCGGCGGAGACGAATATCGCGATCAGCCTCACCGGCACCCGCCTACTGCTGGATGTCGATCTGCCCGAGATCGAGGACATGCCGTCCACCCAGTGGAGCGCGCTCATCTCGAAGGCTGCGCTTACCGAGAAGCCGATGAACCAGAAGGATGTGGCCGGGCTCTACCTCGACCACGTCTGCTCGATCCTCGTACGCCTGATCGGCCATGCCATGGCGGTGAGCAGCGGTATCGAAACGGTTGCCATCTCTGCCTACACCCAGCGCAGCACCTCGTCGGGCAGGCTCGATGATGAGTATGTCGCCACAGCTGAAGTGAGGCGCGCCGACTGGAGCATGATCGATACGGCGGCGATGGCGGCGATCGACCCGCACAACCTGTTGCGCAGGCTCGGCGCCAGGATTGAGACCAATGCGCGCGGCGCGCTTCTCGTTCAGAATGCTTTGACCTGATGATGGCAGGGCAGTCTCAGGACGAAGGAAAATTCAGCGCAATGACCACCCTGACTGACACGACGCGCCGCGTCGAGCTGGCGACCGGCGCGCTTACGCTCACAAGCCATAGTGGCCCCGATAGCAGTGAGCTGTGCGACTTTGCCGCTCGTGCGAACCCGAAGCGCGGCTTCCTGATCGTCTCGAGGGTTCTCGGGCGGCACCTTCCCGCCGCGCCGAGCGAAATGCGCGCAGCGATGAATGCGCTGGCAGACAGGCTGCCGCAGGATCTCCCCGAACGGGTCGTATTCCTCGGCATGGCAGAGACCGCCACGGCGCTCGCGCAGGGCGTATTCGCCCGCTACCGCCGCACCCATCCTGGCACCGGCTGCCTCTACCTTCAGACCTCCCGCCAGGCCGTCGCCGACGCGCCGCTGCTCGCCTCCTTCGAGGAGGGGCACAGCCATGCAACCAGTCACCTGGTGCAAGTGGCAGATGCCGGGTTCGCGGCCGCAGTGCGAGAGGCGCGCACGCTGGTCATCGTCGACGACGAGAGCAGCACCGGCAACACCTTCCTCGCCGCTGCGGCAGCGATGGCCGAGGTAATGCCGGACCTTGAGCGCGTCGAGACCTGCTGCCTGACCGACTGGAGCGGCGGCCGCTATCTCGCTGACATGCCGGTCCCGGCGCAGGCGCATTCGCTGATCGCGGGCTCGCTGGAATGGGCGCCCAATCCGCAGGCGGTCCGCTCCGTCCTGCCCAGCACCTCGAACTCCGCAGGCATGGCGCCTGCCACCGGCATGACGAGCCGCACAGGCCTGCTGGAGCCGGAAGCGGCCATGCGTTCGTCGATTGATGTCATCCCAGGCGAGCGGGTGCTCGTCCTGGGCGATGGCGAACACTCCTACGAAGCACTACTGATCGCCGAGGAGATCGAGGAGAAGGGCGGCAGCGCCGCCGTCCAGTGCATTACCCGCACACCCGCGCTGCAGGGCCATGCCATGCGCACCGTCTCGCGCTTCGACGATGCATACGGCTCCGGGGCGCCGTGCTACTTGTACAACATTCTTGAGCATCGTCCTGAGCGCATCATCATCGCTTCTGAGATCGCCGGCAAGCAAGCCCATCAGGCCCGCGCGGCCGTGTGCAACCTCGGGCTTGATATTCCGGTCGAGATGATCGTCTGCGGCTACAGCGGCGCAGGGGAGGGCGCATGACCCGCCCGATCATCTTCACGGACTGCGACGACACACTGTTCCAGACGGCGCGCAAGTGCCCCGGCGGAGAGACCGGCGGGCTCAAGTGCATGAGCACGCTGGTCGATGGTGCGCCGAGCGGCTTCGCGACCGCTCGGCAGGAAACCTTCCTGGCCTGGCTGCAGCTGGGCACGGTCATTCCCGTCACTGCACGCAGCCGTGAAGTCCTACGCCGCGTCGACATAGTGCAGGCGCCGGCCGTGTGCTCGAATGGCGGTCTCATCGTCAAACAGGACGGCAACGTCGATCAAGGCTGGCACGACCACCTCGCAACACAAGCCGAGGCGGGGCCGCCCGTCGCAGAGATCTACCGCAAGGTCACAGCGCAGTTGCCGGCCGATGAGTACCGGCACTGGATCGTCAGCGAAAACGGGTTCGACCTCTACATCGTCATCAAGAGCAATCGTGACGCAGAGGTTCGCCTCTCGATGCTCGGAAACGAACTGTCCGCGCTTGTCCCTGCAAGCTGGCGGCGTCACACGAACGGCAACAATCTCGCCTTTCTGCCGCGATGGCTGAGCAAGCGCGATGCTGTCGCTTACCTGATCGACAACCTCCGCGACAACGCGCCCGACGCGCCGGTGATTGGCGTCGGCGACAGCCACTCCGATGCAGGGTTTATGGACCTGTGCGACTTCGCGATCGCGCCGACGAACTCGCAGCTGTGGAAGGGTATGATCCATTCCAGTCCGTGGGTGGGCTGATGCAGCTCAAGCCCGGAGGAAAGATGGAACATTTTTCAGGCAGCTATGCCCCCGACGACGTGCAGATCCTGCTGAAGCCCGCAGAGATCGCGCCCACGCCCGTGGCCGAGAAGGAGGCGCTGATCCAGTCCGGCGCCCGGCACTATTCCGAGATGCTCTCGGTCGAAACGGTGCCTGACGAGCGCTACATGCAGCTCTACGATTGGGCCCTCAAGCGCAACGCCGGCCGCCTCAAGTCGCACATCGCGACGCTGGCTTACCGCATCGCCGCGCGGCCGCAGACCTCGCGTTCCTGTGTGATTGTCTCGCTCGCCCGCGCCGGCACCCCGATCGGCGTGTTGCTCACGCGGCAGTTGCGCCGCGCGGGGGTAGAGATCAGCCATTACTCAATCAGCATCATTCGTGGGCGCGGGATCGACCTGAACGCCATGCGCTATATTCTCGAGCGGCACACGCCCGCCGAGATTGTTTTCGTCGATGGCTGGACGGGGAAAGGGGCCATCACCCGCGAGCTCGTCGCCTCGCTCATGGACAGCGATATGGGCGTGGAGCCCTTCCTTGCCGTCGTGGCCGACCCTGCCGGCTGCGCGAGCCTTGCGGCGACCACTGACGATTACGTCATCCCGAGCGGACTCCTGAACGGTGTCATATCGGGCCTGATCAGCCGGTCGGTGCTGAACGAGGACGTGGTGGGGCAGAGCGACTTCCACGCCTGCCTGTTCATGGACGAACACGCCTCCCGTGATCTCAGCACCGCCTACCTGGACGCCATCGAAGCGGCCGAACCGGTCGAGCAGGGGGCAGGTTGGTCGGAGAAGCAGGCAGCCAGGTCGCGCAGCGACTGCCAGCACCTGCTGGCTTGCATCATGACGCACGACCACATCGACGATGTAAACCGGATTAAGCCCGGAATCGCCGAGGCAACCCGCGCAATCCTACGTCGGGTGCCAGACAAGGTCTATCTCAAGGATATGAACGACCCTGAGGTCATGCACATGATCTACCTAGCGGAGACATCAGGCGTGCCGGTCGAGCAGCGCGATCTCGGCAACTACCGCGCGGTCACCATCATCAAAAAGCTTGGAGGGGAACAGGAATGAGCGCCGTCGATCTTGGAGCAACGCTCTACGTTCCCGCGACCCGTGATGGCGCGGCCCGGGTCGCCTATGGCGGCTGCCCGGACCTGCGCTCCATGGTCATCTGCCTCGAAGACGCTGTGAACGAGGCCGATCTCGATGAAGCCCGGGAGCGCTTTTGCGATCTCCTGCGCCAATTCAAGGCCACACCGCCTCCGGTCCTCATTTACGCCCGGCCGCGTAGCGTGGAGATGCTCAGCTGGATGCTGAAGCAGGACGGCATCGCGGCGATCGAGGGCTTCGTTTTGCCAAAGGTAACCAATGCGAGCCTGCCCTTCTGGCTCTCGGTCCTCGTGCAAAGCGGGCATAGCTTCATGCCCACGATTGAAACCGAGGAAGCGTTCGACCGCAGCGCTCTTAAGCGGATGCGCGACCAGCTGTTGCCCTATGCGGAGCGTGTCAAAGCGATCCGCGTTGGAGGCAACGATATCCTCAACATCCTCGGCGTGCGGCGCTCGCGCGAACGAACCGCCTATGAAGGACCCTTGGGCGATGTGATCCGTGCCATTGCTCTGACGTTCATTCCTTGCGGCTTTGCCGTCTCAGCTCCGGTATTCGAGCATTACGGTTCGCCCCAGGTTCTACAACGAGAGGTAGAACAGGACATTGAGCACGGTCTGCTGACCAAAACGGCTATCCACCCGACCCAGCTCGCGCTTATACACGGTTGCTATCGTCCGGCGGCTACCGAGATGGCTGAGGCCCGCCAAGTTCTGGACCGAGAGGCTCGCGCCGTATTTGGCATGAATGGCAGCATGTGTGAGCCGGCGACGCATCGCCGTTGGGCCGGCACGGTCATCGAGCGCGCGCAAGTGTACGGCGTGCGGCCCGAAATCCATGACGTGAACAGCCAAGTCGCCTGACTGTGCCACATCGTTTACCTGGAAGGCGCCATTGTGGTCCGCCGCAAAGCGAGGATCTGCGCATGGGAAAGGGTGAAGGAACCGGGGAAGATCGGGCTCGTACGGAACGGCGGTATGGTGCAATCTATTCTCGGCGCCAGCTCTGGACGTGATTGAATACCACGCCAACGCCGCCACCTTCGTTCCGCAGGAAAATGGCACAACAGCTCAGACACTGGCGCTCTCACTCAGTCCCGGTTGGATCGCTGGTAATCCCGAGCGAGCCGCACACGACAGCTTTGATGAAACCGACAAAGTAGCCTTGGAAAACGAGGAGCCCGCCTGACGTACTATGATCTATGTCATCGTCGCCTTGCTGATTCTGGTTCTCATCGGGCTGCTTTTTTATGCGCGCCGATGAGCGATCCCTCCTGCGAACCTTGTGGCGCAAGAGCCGGGTGGCCAGACTGACGGCGCAGCAAAAGGTCGTAAGACAGTGAGCATCTTCAGAATCGTCTTCAAGGCACTTTCCGGCAAGGCTGAACCTAGCGGTTCTCCGGCACCAAGCACACCGGCACCTGATCCTGCTCAGATCGAACTCGACTGGGAGGATGATCGCATTCCCTCACAGGCGAAGGACCGCATTCGGCGCATTCTCGCCTGCCTTCACGAGGTCGAGAGCGAGATGGAACGCCATGCAATCCCCCTCTTCAACCGACCGCAGATCGGTCATATGCGTGACCAACATCTGCCCAAGCTCGTGCTGAGCTACATCAACATCCCGCCGGCCCACCGTGGCGAGATCTTCCGCAAGACTGGTAAGTCCGCCAGCTTCATCCTCAACGAAGGGCTGGACAAGATGCAGGGCAGTATCGACGAGATCATGCGGAACCTCGCACAGCACGACTTGGACACGTTCGGCACCAACATTCGCTTCATCGAACAGCGGTATTCCGAACGGGGTAGGAGCGACCCCTTCGAGTAAAGCTCTCCTGAGCGGCTTAGCCGCTGCCCGCATACACCCTCATTCTCAATCTCGAACCCCGGAGAGAACGGCCAAATATGAGCGACTACATGAAGCTTGAGAGCGAGCACGGAATGGATGGCGTGACGATGCGCGTTCACCGCTTCGTTGAAAAGCGTATGTTCTCCCGGCTGATCGCGACTGCTCCTGACAAGGAGCCTCAATACATTGTCGAGGGGAGGGACGTCTATCAGTTGGAGGTGGAGCTGAATGGCGGCGACGTTCTGCTGGAGCCCGGCGCTCTCCAGTTTCACCATGGCCAAATCTCCTCAAGCGTCATTCGGCATGAAGAGAAAGGTTTCCTCGCCCGCGCGATTGCTTCGTCTGGGACTGGTGAGGCGGCACACGCAACGCGGTTTACCGGGCAGGGAACCGTCTGGTGCGAGCCGGGCCGACGTCACTTCGTACTCGGCACGATGGAGAGCGACAGCGATGCGATGCTGCTTGATGATCGCGCTTTCTACGCGTGCTCAGGAGACATCAAACTTTCGACCCACCGACACTCCAGCGTAGCAGGCTTGTTCTCCGGCAATGGTTTGGTGCAACCCAAGCTTACGGGGCGGGGCGTGTTCGCGGTGGAGAGTCCTGTTCCCGAGAATGAGATTAAGATCATCGAGCTCGACGGTACCGACGAGTTGGTTGTCAACGGCGATTTCATGCTGATGTACTCAGCCTCGCTTAACGTCAACATTGGGCCGCTCGTCAGCGGCATTCGGAATACGATGCGCTCCGGCGAAGGCTTCGTTTACCGGATGACCGGCAAGGGCACTGTCTTCCTGATGCCGACGGCGAAGGTTAGCTGAACAGCTGAGAGCCCGCAGCCGGGACTGTCAGGAATTTTTTGCGGGAGGCCGGTTACCGTCATCAGATGACGAAGCGCTCGCCGAAGATTACGGCGAACTGGCTTTTGGCCTCACCCCATTCGCGCGGCGGTCGTTTCCATTCGTCCGCCGCGTGATTGAGCACGAGATATAGCAGCTTCATCGCGGCATCGTCACCGGGGAAATGGCCGCGGGTGCGGACGGCGCGACGGATCTTCGAATTCAGTGCTTCGATAGCGTTGGTAGTATAGATGATCCGGCGAACGCCCTCGGGAAAGGCGAAAAACGGGATCACCTGGTCCCAGTGTCGCCGCCAGCTCATGGCAATGGCGGGGTGTTTCTGTCCCCAGGGGCCTTCCTCGAATGCCTCCAGCGCCGCCATGCCGGCCTCGGGCGTTGCGGCGCGATAGACGCCGCGCAGCGCCTGGGCGATGAACTTGCGCTCCTTCCAGGACGCAAAGCTCATCGAGTTGCGGATCAGATGGACGATGCAAGTCTGCACGACGGTTTCGGGGAAGACGGCGTTGATCGCCTCCGGGAACCCCTTCAGCCCGTCGACGACCGCGATCAGGATGTCGGCGACGCCGCGGTTCTTGAGCTCGTTCATGACGCGCAACCAGAATTTGGCACCCTCGGTCTGCTCGATCCAGATGCCGAGCACCTCCTTGGTGCCGTCCGGCTGGATGCCCAGCGCGATGTACACCGCCTTGTTCCGGACAAAACCTTCGTCGCGGATCTTCACCCGGATCGCGTCGAAGAAGACGAGCGGGTAGCAGGTGTCGAGCGGCCGCCCCTGCCATTCGGCGACCGCCTCCAGCACCGCATCGGTCACGCTCGATATCAGGTCGGGCGAGACGTCGATCCCGTACAGTTCCTCGAGGTGCCCGCGGATCTCGCGTACCGTCATGCCGCGCGCGTACATCGAGATGATCTTGTCGTCGAAATCGGGGAAACGGCGCTGGTATTTGGCAATGAGCTTGGGGTCGAACGTCCCCGCCCGGTCGCGCGGCACGTCCAGCGTGACCTTCGACGTCCCCGTCAGCATCGTCTTCCTCGACGATCCGTTGCGCCGGTTGATGGTGCCTGCGGCGCTTTCGTTTTCCAGATGATCGTCGAGCTCTGCCGACAGCATCCGCTCCGACAGCGCCTTCTTCAACTCGTCCAGCAGACCGTCCCTGGCGAACAGCTCCTGCGGGTCACGGCCAGCCAGAAGCTGATCCAAAACGTCCTTGTCGATTGCCATATCGATGGTCCCTTCCATTCCATCTTATGGCCTCCCGCACAAAATTCCTGACAGTCCCCCGCAGCCCTGCACATCTCACTTGAGAATAAGTGAGGCATCGGCAATCCTGTCCAAACAGCGGGGGCATGAGGCCGAACGCGAAACGTGCAAGTTGGCGCCGGTGCCTAGGGGGGCTTGGTTGAACGTTGCTGCAGTGTTAGCTCCCCCCTCAATTCAGTTGCTCGAACGCTGTGTCTCGATCGATCTCGAGGTGAACCCGAAGTCAGCTCAGATCTTTGCCGTCGCCGCTGTCCGCTATCGTGACCAAACGTGGATCCAGTCGGGCACTGAAGGAATGAGCCGGGCGCTTGATCAGTTAGAGGCGCGCCTGTCGGAAAGCGACCACTGCATCGGCCACAACATCCTACAGCACGATCTCCCGCACCTTGCTGCTATGCGTCCGAACCTCGCTAGGTTCTTCAAGGCGCCAATTGATACCTTGTGGCTCAGCCCCCTCGCATTCCCGGAGAACCCCTATCACCGTCTGGTGAAGCATCATGTGGATGGAAGGCTCGATGCAGGCCACATCAACGATCCTGAAAAGGATGCCAAACTGGTCTTCAGCGTTTTGCGCGACCAGCTGCAAGCCTTCGATGCCATGCGGGACAACGCACCTGATACGCTGACCGCGTACCATTTCCTGAGCACCCGAGCAGGCCGCTCCGCCGGGTTCGATGCCGTCTTCCAAGCCAGTCGCCGATCGCCTGCGCCGTCCGTTCACGAGGCGGAGCAAGCTATCCGCCGAATGCTCGAAACCCGTGCCTGCACACAGCGGACCGAGGAGTTGCTGGAAAAGATTAGTAGTCCGCGAAGGGCTTGGCCCACCGCATATGCGTTATCCTGGATCACCGTGGCAGGCGGCAACTCCGTGATGCCGCCATGGGTGCGAGCGCAATTCCGCGAGGCCTCAGACATCGTGACGCAGTTGCGCGATGCCGACTGCTGCAAACCGGATTGCACGTGGTGCCGCAAGATGAACGATCCCAGCGAAGCGCTTCGCCGCTGGTTCGGCTTCAACGCATTCCGACCGCATCCGGTCGACCGGCAGGGTCGCCCGTTGCAGGAGCGCATCGTTGAGGAGGCGATGCACGGCCAAAGCCTGCTCGGCATCCTTCCCACGGGTACCGGCAAATCGGTTTGCTATCAGATCCCTGCCTTGGCCAAGTTCGAAAAGGTCGGAGCGCTGACGGTTGTGATCTCACCACTGGTCGCTTTGATGAACGACCAGGTGCAAGGCATGGCCCGCGCCGGCATCTCGTCGGCTGTCACGATCAATGGAATGCTGTCGCTGCCGGAGAGGCAGAACATCCTTGACCAAGTGCGTATGGGGGATGCGAGCATTTTGCTCATCTCGCCCGAGCAGCTGCGGAGCGTCTCCGTCCGTTCGGTTCTCGGTCAGCGTGACGTGGGATTGTGGGTGCTGGACGAAGCCCACTGCGTCTCGAAGTGGGGTCACGATTTCCGTCCCGACTACCGCTATATCGGCCGCTTTATCAAAGAGTTTTCTGGCGATCGTCCGCCGGCCCCGGTTTTATGCCTCACGGCTACTGCCAAACCTGAGGTTGTGCGGGACATCCGCGAGCATTTCCAAGCCCGGCTTGGGACCGAGCTCCTGCTGCTGGACGGCGGCGCGGTACGCACAAATCTTACCTTCGAAGTCCGTCCGACAATGAGCAGCACCAAGCTTGGGGATATCCTGGGCGTGATTGAAGCCAAGCTGCCGGCGGAAGGCGCATCCGGGGCAGTGATCTATTGCTCATCACGCCGGCATACAGAGCTCGTGGCCGAGTTTCTGCAGGCGCAAGGGCTGGCGGCCGACTTCTTTCACGCAGGTTTAGCGCCGGATAAAAAGAAGGAGGTGCAGGAGCGTTTCCGTGTCGGAGAGCTGAGAATTATCGCGGCGACCAACGCCTTCGGCATGGGGATCGACAAGCCCGACATTCGTCTCGTGGTGCACGGTGACATTCCAGGATCTCTCGAGAACTACCTGCAGGAAGCCGGGCGCGCTGGCCGCGATCGCGAGCACGCCGACTGCGTGCTTCTGTTCGCGGATGACGATGTGGAGCGTCAGTTCACCTTGTCTGCGCGCTCCCGGCTTGCGCGACATGAAATTGGCGCGATCTTGAAGGCGCTGCGACGGCTCGACGATAAGACCACCAAGCACGGCAATGTGGTGGCGACATCGGGAGAGATCGTACGCGCTGAGCAGGACCACGAGTTCGAGCGCGATAAGCTGACCGACGACACTCGCGTGAAAACGGCCGTCTCATGGCTTGAAGAGGCCACGCTGCTGGCACGCGAAGAGAACCACGTCCGGATCTTCCCGGCATCACTCTCCGTCAGAACTCTCGAAGAGGCGCAGGACATCCTGTCAAAGGCCTCGATCACCGAAGCGAGATCCAAGCAACTTCTAAGCATCGTGCGCCATTTGATGAGCACTGCACCGGACGAGGGTGTCTCTACGGACGAATTGGTCGGCGTGAGTGGGCTGACGAACGGCGGATTGCCGAAGGCGATGCACGATCTGGAGGTTCTCGGGCTTGCCCGTAACGACATGGCGCTGACCGCCTTCGTCCATGTGGGAGTCGAGGGGCAATCGACCGAACGCTTCCGGCAGGCAAGCAGCCTGGAGGTCGCCATGATCGATGTCATGCGCGAGACCGAACCTGATGCGGAAGGCGAGGGAGCCTTCCCACTACATCTCTCCCAATTGTGCCAGAAGCTGCGCGGAGAGGGCCTAGAGAATACCCGGCCGGACATCATCGAAAAGCTCCTGCGTGGGATAGCCCAGGATGGGCGCGATCAGGATGGCGGAAAGGGTAACCTCGCCATACGAAAGCAGTCGCGCGACATTCTCTATGTGACGCTGCAGCGATCTTGGGACACACTTGCCCGGACCGCGGTGATCCGGCGCGATGGCGCGGAGAAGGCGCTCCAGCACTTAATCGGGAAGTTGCCAAAGGGAAAGCGCGGCAAGGACCTGCAAGTCGAGACCACGATGGGCGAGCTTATGTCAACGCTCACGTCCGATGCGTTCCTGCGCATGGAGGCCAAAGACCATACAAAGCTGCTTACGCGCGCGCTCCTGTGGATGCACGAGCAGGATGTCCTGGTGCTAGGCAAGGGCCTGACCGTGTTCCGCCCGGCCATGACGATCCATCTGAGGCCTGGGACGGGTGCATTTACGCAGCAGCACTTCATGCCGCTCGAGGAACACTACAGCGAAAAGACCACTCAGATCCATGTGATGGCTGCTTATGCGCGGAAGGGTCTCACTTCGATCGATCACGCTTTAAGGCTGTCCGAAGATTACTTCGTGCTCGATCGCGATGATTTCCTCGGCCGATGGCTGCCAGGCGAGAAGGCTGCCATACGGCGCCAAACCACGCCTGCCTCGTGGCAGACCATCGTCGAAGACCTGAACAACCCAGTCCAGCAGAAGATTGTCAGCGACGACCGCGAGCAGACCAACGTGCTGGTGCTGGCGGGGCCAGGCTCGGGAAAAACGCGGACCTTGGTGCACCGGATCGCCTATCTGATCCGGGTCAAACGCGAGAACCCTAGCGGCATTCTCGTGCTGAGCTACAATCGCCATGCAGTCACGGAAATCCGGTCGCGCTTGAGGCAGTTGATCGGAGATGACGCCAGAAACGTCACAATTTCGACCTGCCATGCGCTGGCGATGCGTCTTGTCGGTGCCAGCTTTGCCGGAGCTTCAGCGGGCAGCCATGACTTCGACAATGTGGTGCGCATCGCTGTCGACCATCTGCAAGGTGCAGGACTGAGCAAGAGCGATGCGGAAGCTCAACGCGATGCGCTGATCCAGGGCTATCGCTGGATCTTGGTCGACGAGTACCAGGATATCGGACCAGAAGAATATGCGCTGATTGCCGCAGTGGCGGGTCGCTCGCTCGACGATCCCGATTTGCGCCTGAGCTTGTTTGCCGTTGGTGACGACGATCAGAACATCTACGCCTTCGCGGGGGCGTCGGTCGAATACATCCGGCGGTTTGAGGCCGATTACAAGGCCAAGCCCGAGTTCTTGGTCGAGAACTACCGCTCAACCGCCCACATCATAAAGGCTGCGAACGCGGTCATCGCGCCCGCCGCCGAGCGGATGAAGCTGGGTCATGACATCATCATCGACCGCAAGCGTCGGAAAGCGCCAGCGGGAGGGGTGATGGCGCGCCTCGATCCCGTCGCGCACGGGCGGGTTCAAATCCTATCGTGCTCAGGCCACGCGAGTGACAGCGCCTGTGCGGCTATCGATGAGTTAGTGCGTCTGTCGCGCCTTGACCCCGAATGGAGCTGGGCGAAAACGGCAATCATCTCGCGGGATTGGCGACGCCTTGATCACGTGCGTAGTTATGCCGAGACGCTCGGCATTCCGGTCGAAATGGCGAATGAGAGCTTACCTAGCATCTGGCGCTTACGAGAGACGCAGAGGTTTGTGGACCTGTGTCGCGCTGAGCCGACGCGGCTGCTGAATGTCGGGGACATGCATCAGGTTCTCTCAGCGCAGGCAAACAATCGCTGGACAGAGTTGCTGTCGGAAGGATTGGCCGCTCTCGGTCGCGAAATCGGCGACGCACAGATGACGGTGCCGGATCTTATCGAATGGCTGGCCGAGTGGTGCTGCCATACAAGGGGAGATCAGCGCGGTCTTCTGCTACTCACCGCGCATCGGGCCAAGGGCCTGGAATTTGATGATGTCGTTATCCTCGACGGCGACTGGACCAGCACGTCACGAGACGAGGACATCGATGCTCCTCGCCGGCTGTTCTATGTAGCAATGACAAGAGCGCGCCGGAGCTTGTCTGTTTTCGCGCGCGACAAACATCCGTTCGTCCACGGGCCCCCGGAGGCCGTGCTCCGACGTCACATCCCATCCGAACCGCGGCAACTGGCCGGTGAACCCCACCGGTACCAACCGGCTGAAATGAGTCTGGTTGATCTTTCATTTGCCGGGCGCTTACCTGACTGGAATCCTACTCATGCGGCGATCGCGGCCGCAAAGGTTGGTGAGACGCTTCAGCTTGTCAAAGGTCCGAAAGGCTGGCTGATCCAAAACATGCATGGGCAGACGATCGGGCGCATGAGCAGATCCTTCCAAATACCCGAAGGATGGCAGGTTCACCGCGCGGAGGTTGGTGCGATAGTGCAATGGCGTAGAGCGGATAATCATCCGGATTATCACGACGGGCTCAAACGCGATGTTTGGGAGACTGTCTTACCGGATTTGAACTATGCTCAAGCAGAGCGCTGAGACAACTATCGCTTCTCTGAGCTGCCCCCTTCTGAGTGGTCCATCGACTATGACAGTCTGGATC
This sequence comes from Sphingomonas silueang, assembly GCF_040049155.1. Classification (NCBI taxonomy): domain Bacteria; kingdom Pseudomonadati; phylum Pseudomonadota; class Alphaproteobacteria; order Sphingomonadales; family Sphingomonadaceae; genus Sphingomonas; species Sphingomonas silueang. Next base: position 15,741 of record NZ_JBDZDK010000022.1, on the reverse strand, counting down.
GAGGAAGGGACGACGAATGCCAGCGAAGAAGCACAAGCCCGAGGAGATCATCGGCAAGCTGCGTGAGGTTGAGATCATGCTGGGCCAGGGCGGCACGACGGCCGAGGCATGCCGGCGCATCGCAGTCAGCGAGCAGACCTATTACCGATGGCGCAAGGAATATGGTGGTCTGAAGACGGATCAGGCGCGGCGGATGAAGGATCTGGAGAAGGAGAACCTCCGGCTGCGTCGCGCGATCTCGGACCTGACATTGGACAAGCTGATCCTGCAGGAGGCGGCGCGGGGAAACTTCTGAGCCCCGCACGGCGCCGGCGCTGCATCGACCAGGTGCGTGAGGTGCTGGATGTGTCCGAGCGACGGGTGTGCCGCGTCCTCGGGCAGCATCGGTCGACGCAGCGCAAAGTGCCGTGTGGGGCAGATGACGAGGAGGCGCTGACCGACGACATCGTCGCGCTGGCCAGGCAGTACGGGCGCTACGGCTATCGCCGGGTAACCGCACTGCTGCATGCGGCCGGCTGGTCGGTGAACCACAAACGGGTGGAACGGATCTGGCGACGCGAGGGGCTGAAGGTGCCTCAGCGACAGCCGAAACGTGGTCGGCTGTGGTTGAACGATGGCTCGTGTATTCGGCTGCGGCCGGAATATCCCGGGCACATCTGGGCGTACGACTTTGTCGAGGCACGGACGCACGACGGGCGCAAGTTCCGCATCCTCACGATCATCGACGAGGCCAGCCGCGAGTGCCTGGCGCTGGTGGTCGCCCGTCAGCTTCGCCACGAAGATGTGCTGGCGGCCCTGGCCGAGCTGTTCATTGACCGGGGCCCGCCTGCCCATATCAGATCGGACAACGGCAGCGAGTTCATCGCCACCGCAGTCCAGAAATGGCTTGGGCAGATCGGCGTGAACACGCTCTACATCACGCCAGGCTCGCCATGGGAGAACGGCTACAACGAGAGCTTCAACGGCTCGCTGCGGGATGAGCTGCTGAACGGCGAGATCTTCTACACCCTCGCTGAAGCCAGGGTGCTGATCGAGGCGTGGCGGCGTCACTACAACACTGTCCGACCGCACAGCAGCCTCGGCTATCGCCCACCCGCACCAGAAGCGGCGACGCCGCCATTGCCGGCCTCCGGTTCCGCTTCGCTCCACCTCCGACCGGCAATGGCGGCGGAGACGACAATGCACTAACTATCTACCCGGACCACCCGGTGGGGGCTGCTCATCTCCCGCTGGCATTTGCGCCGGAAAATTGTCGCCAAAAACTGGCGGTTTGTTGTTCCCGCTATTTAGAAAAGACACATTCTTCGCCAGATAGAAATGACACCTCTTGGTAGCAGCAGGGGCAGCGTGGAGCCATCCCACAGCGCAGCGCTGCCCCCGCTGATGCGGTGATCTCTCGGCCCCGGTCCCCGGACCCGCTGCGACAGCAGCGGGCTTGGTCATCCCGTGAGCGTTTTCCTACGAGGACAGGCCGTTGCGCGCCCGGCGAACGTATCAACCAATCCAGTTTTCGATGCGCAGACCTCGAATGCGTTGAAACTCACCTACGTTGGCGGTGACCAGCGTCGCGCCGAGGGCGTATGCGTGAGCCGCAATAAGAAGGTCATTCGGGCCGATCGATTTGCCGGCCGCCTCCAGTTCTGCACGGATGCCGGCATATTCGCCGTCGGCCGGGACATCGAGGGGCAGAATTTCGATGCTCGCGAGGATCGCCTCCACCTGTGCGAGCAGTCGGGGCGAGCCCTTCTTCGCGCACCCATAGCGCAGTTCGGCCGCAGTGATGATGCTGACGCATATCGCTTCGCTTCCAAGCGGTGCGATCCGCTCGAAGACGCGGCCCTGCGGGCTCCGCACGAGATCGGACACGATGTTGGTGTCGAGCATGTAACGGGTACGGCTCACAGATCGACATCCTTGAGCGGCAGCAGCGTGTCATCGAGATCGTCGGGAAAGGCATCGCTAGGATCAAGAGGAGATAACGATCGAAGCGTGTCGAGCAGGTTGGGTCGCGGTTCGGGCTCAATGATGAGTCGATCACCTTCCTTATGAATAAGGACACGGCTACCGAAAAACTCAAACTCGGCCGGAATGCGGACGGCCTGGCTCCGGTTGTTGCGGAATAGCTTGGCTTCGCGAATGTCGCGATGCAGGGCAGACTCAGCCATCTCAAGACCTCCATGGTATATGCCATGTATATACCATCATTGGCGGCGTTTTCAAAGGCTGCGAAACGTCCCCTGAGCACCGACTGAACTGATGGGGTGGATGCCCCCTTCGAGCGGCGTCGTATGATGCCGGACCGGCACCGGGAGGTGCCAAGCGAAGGAGGAGCAGATGACCGACGTCCACATCCTCGCCATCGACCTGGCGAAGCGCAGCTTCCAGATCTGCGCGACAGCGCCGGGAGGGGCGTGTGTGGATGCCCCCGGTTTTGCAAGGCGATTTTCCGACGTTCTGGCGGCTCGGCGCTTATATCGTTCGTGTGTCAGGCCTGTTCGCGTGGCTCATCGTTTGCCACTGGCCGGTATGCAGTTCGAAGAACGCGGTCCACATCGGTTCAGAGAGCTACGATGCTCGCGCCCCGGGACTGGTTTCCACGTCCTGAACATTGAAGTCCTTGCCGCATAATCGTCAGTCGATCTCCTTGCGAGGGCCGCGAAGCCCCCAGGCGCTTACCGGTTCGCTTCAGAGGAAGACGACCGGCTTACGCCATCCGATAATTCTCTTCTCGCGTCATCATCGCCCAGATCATGCGCGCCATCTTGTTGGCCAAGGCGACCGCAGCCACCATTCGCGGCTTGCGACCGAGCACATGGCCGAGCCAGTTGTCGGGCAGGACGCCTTTGCGGACGATCCATCTGATCCGGCTCATCGCGCCGACGATCAGCAGCTTGCGGATATCGGCCTGCCCCATCTTGCTGACCGAGCCGAGCCGCGTTTTGCCGCCGGTGGATCGCTGTCGCGGGACCAGGCCCAGCCACGCGGCGAAGTTCCTGCCGCTTGCAAAGGTCCGCAGATCCGGCGCGAAGGCCATGATCGCGCCTGCGGTCACGGGGCCGACCCCCGGCACCGTACACAGCCGACGCATGGCGTCGTCAACCTTGGTCGAGTGAACGAGCTTCGAGTGCAGCTCCTCGATCTTGTTCGTGAGCAACGCGATCTGGTCCAGGTAGAGGCGTGCGACATCGCGAACCGCGTCGGGAAGGTCGATCGCGCCGTCGTCAATCATCCCGACGACTGACTTCAGGTTCGCAGGCCCTTGCGCCACGACCAGGCCGAACTCGGCCAGGTGGCCACGGAGCGCATTGATCAACTGCGTGCGCTGACCGACGAAGGATTGATGCGTTCGAAAGGCGACGGCACGGGCTTGATGCTCGGCGCTCTTCACCGCCACATAATGCAGGTTCGGTCGAACAGCCGCTTCTGCGATCGCTGCGGCGTCCGCTGCATCGTTCTTCTGCCGTTTGACGAACGGCTTTACGTAGATCGGCGGGATTAGGCGAACGTCATGCCCCAGCGCTTGCGCAAACCGGCCCCAGAAGTGGCTCGTGGCACAGGCTTCCATCGCGACGATGCATGGCGCCTGCTCGCGCAGATGCGTCTCGAGCTTGGCCCGCGACACGGTCCGGTTAAATAGAACCGCCCCTCCCGGCGCTGTCGCGCAGATCTGGAAGCTGCGCTTCGCCAGGTCGATGGCGAGGATGTGGACGTCGGTCATCTGCTCCTCCTTCGCTTGGCACCTCCCGGTGCCGGTCCGGCATCATACGACGCCGCTCGAAGGGGGCATCCACCCCATCAGTTCATAAGCCTGTCACCTTCGCGACAGCTGAGGAGGCGCAATCGGCATTAGACGACAGCCTATCGGTTATCATTCGGAGATTCGGTAAAGAAGATTCTGAAACATTCGAGGTCTATGGTTGCGAATGCGAGTATGGCAGTATGTCTGTAGACCAAACGCAAAAGCCGGGGCCGCCACGTCCGTCCGGAACGAGGATCTCGACGGCGCTTAGGCCCGGACTGACTCTTGCTGGTGGCGAGCGTGAGAAGATACAATTCGAGAGGGCGGTTGGTGCCTTTGTAGAAGGGGTCGCCGACTTTGTTCGTGAGCATCGCCTTCTTGAAAGCCACACTGCAGAGGAGATAACGGACGCTTTGTTCTCGCCGGAATCCTTTATACTAAAACAGCTAAGGTGGGCACGAACGTGCTTAGGCGGGGTGCCGCGGACAATGGCATTCCAAGTGCCGATTAGGGTAGTGGCCGAGAGACCAATCGAGTTCTACTACGACTTCGAGGCACACGTTGTTTCTGAAGCCGGCCTGAAATAGGCATTTCAGAGGTGCATTAGTCAGCCGCTCCTGGTCATCTACGCTGGACTATCAGGTAGCACCCTATGCGGATAAGAGGCCGATTGGGAATGGGCAGGTCCTCGGGGACGAGCAGAAGGGGCTATATGAAACGTGTCCACCAGTCAGGCGCGCGGGTATTTTTCGGGCTACATCAGAAGGTGCCGGTTTTAACAGCTGGGGTCATATTGCCGCTTATCTATCTAGCCGCACTTACGGTGCCGCTGCAGGCGATGTTGGCTATTCTTAATAATGTTTCCGGAATAGAATCAGACGCGACAAAAGTTAGCTTGCCCTGTACGGCGAAGGCGCTTCTTTTTTCATCAGGCGTGCTGACCGCTCTAGCTTCATTGCTTGCTGGTGGCCTAGCAAAATGGATGTACCCGAAATGTAATAGCCGCATCGTGCTACTGATACATATCACCGCTGGTGCAGGAGCCTTTCTGGTCGCTGCCTCGATGGTCAGGGAGGTTCAACCCGATCTGTCGAATGCAAATGCCGGAGACAACGTTTGGCTCTTGAGCTATCTTGCTTTCTGGCTGTTGATGGCCGGCTACATGCTCAAAGCGCCATGGGATGAGTCACGCGATCGAGTAAATACGTGGATTGGGAAGGTTTCGGCGAGATACATGGTAGCTGACGAGCCAAAGACTGTTCTGAATGAGGGAAACGCGAAGGCGGTCGCGTGGATGATTGGCAAGCTAACCGATCAAGAAGTGACGGAACTTTATCAGATGGTCAATCGAGCAGGGCCGATCGCCGACCTCGCAGCTCACACTATGATTACCCGAAAGATCGACCTCTAACGTGCGGCCTCCCGTTCACTGGTGATGCCCGGATCCTCGTACAGGTCCCACAGCACCTTCAGCCAAAGAGCACCTCATCAGCGCTGCCATCGGTGCTCGGCTGCACCGTAAATCATATGGCAGCGTTGGCAGAACGCCCATGGGTTAGCCGGCTCGCTGTTGCGCGTCAGTCTTGCCGAAGGGCCATAAGCTGAGAAGGATAAGAGGAAACTATATCAATCAAGTCGTTCCATGGGGCTTCTAGCCAGCGCGTGTAATCCTCATCATGTAGTATGACGGGCATTGCCTTGGGGTGTATCGGAGCGACGATTGAGTTTGGCTCCGTGGTAAGAAAACCAAAGGCGTTGCCCCGCTCCGTTGGCCGCCAGATGCCAGCGAACGCGAAGATCGGGCGGCTTGGTACGTCAAACCAGTGGAGCGGCTTTCTACCATCCTCACCTGGAACCTGACCGTATTCCGAGAACGATGTCACGGGCACCAAGCAACGCCTCGCTGGTTCTTTCAACATCGAAGCCCAAAATGGTGAGCGCAAATTGCGTACGTTAGTCACGTACTTTGTTAGCTTTGCCGCAGGGTCGCGCTTGCTAGGTACCTGCGTGGGCACGCCCCACTCCATACGCTCGATGAGGCGATCGTCGCCATCCTGCACGATGACGGCACCATAGAAGGGCGTCTTCTTTCCGGTCGGGAAGATATCCCCGGTCGGAAATGTCTCATCGACCTCATAGGGAGGGCGGATGCCGAACGTCGCAGCTACCTCGGCTTCCTTTGCCGTCAGCCTGTACCGATTACACATCCGCGCCTCCTGTCGGCGCCGGCGACCGATCGCCGGCGCATGCTCGTCAGAGCTTGTCCTTCAGGCCCTTGGCGGCGGTGAACGACACCTTCTTCGACGCCGCGATCGTCATGGCTTCGCCGGTCGCCGGGTTGCGGCCCTGACGCTCCGGCCGATCCTTGACGGCGAACTTCCCGAAGCCAGGGATCGAGACTTCATCGCCCTTCGCTGCCGCGTCCGCGATCTGATCGAAAACCGCCGTGATCGCCTTCTTGGCATCGGCCTCGCTCGAACCCGTCGACGCTGCGACGCCCTTGGCCAGCTCACTCATGTTCATGTTATTCATGCTCCCTAGGAAAACGATCGGGATCCTTACCCATGACGAGCGACGACACAAAGACCGTGCTGGATGACGTGAACGCCCGGGCGGTTGCGCTGATGCTCGACAAGCTCGAGGACCACGACGTCACCTTGATCTATGAGACGGTCGGCGGGGTAGGGCCGATCGCTGACCTCGCTGCGGACGCGATGCATGCCAGGAACATCGATTTATAGGTGCCGGACGTTGGTGCGGCTAGATCGCGACGACGGCTCCCGTCACGTTGGTTGGTTCCCCAAGGTCCACTGATACGGCTTCCGATCGAACGCCTGACACCGCGATTTGTCTGACTGCGGCATAGGGATGCGGAGGTACTCGACCGATTGCGCCTGCCGCTGGATGGTCAACCTCACACGGTTGCACCCATGCGAGGGAGGGTCACTTTCCGCGACTACGGTCTCCGCATTCCACGACCTGATCGGGTATTCGTCGGTATGCAGGAATACGGACCGCGCGGCGCCAAGGTTCGATAGATCGGCGATGCGGCAGGAGCCTTGGCCTCGCCGGCACTCGATGTGCAGGAAGGTCCGGCCGTCCATATCTGGACCCACGAGCGTTCCCTCGGCCGAGATGAACCCGGTGTCGCTCGCCCGGTCGTCCCTGTCGTCATAGAAGGTCTTCGGCGCGTACCGGACGGGCCGATCCTCAGCCTTCTTCAAGAGCCAAAGGGACGCCGCAACCCCGATAACGGCAGCTGTCCCGAACCCAGCGGCGAAGCTCCGAACACTCAAGCGACGATCCCCCGTACCTCCCCGTGACCGGGTACAATGCGCTGAACCGATCGAGATGGGCTTGACCAACGCGGCTCGGTAACGGAACATAAAGGGAACGAGTAGAGTCTAACCCTTATGCCTGCCGCCCTTGATTCATCAGCGCCGACCATAGCGCATCTTCGGACGATCGCCACACCCGCGACCGACTTCCGCATCATGCCTTTCGGCGTCGACGCGATCGACGGGCGGCTTGGGGCAGGGGGCCTTCGCGCTGGCGCGCTACACGAGGCGACAGCGCAGAGTGCCACGATGGTCGACGACGCGGCAACGACGCTCTTCCTCGCCAGCATCGCCGCGCGTGAAGCTGCTGCGACAGGCGGGCCAGTGTTGTGGGCGAGCTGCCGCGCTGACCTGTATGCGCCGGCGCTGGAGCAGATTGGGCTCCCGGCTGCGGCCGTGATCCACGCCCAACCGCGCGACGACGCGGCCCTTCTGGCAGTGATCGAGGACGCGGTGCGCGACGGCACACCGTCTGCCATCGTCGCGGAGGCGAGCAAGGTTTCCATGGTGGCAACACGCCGCCTGCAGTTGGTCGCGGCCGAGGCTGACATGCCGGTCCTGCTTTTGCGCCGTCGACGCGGTCTCAACGAGGATCCAATTGCCCAACCATCTGCGGCCTGGACCCGCTGGCGGATCGGCACCGCACCGTCTGAGCGGCTTGAGGTCGCGGGTGTAGGAAGGGCGAGATGGGCGGTGGAGTGCGCTCGCCAGCGTGGGGGTGAGGGGTTCTCCCTGATTGTGGAGGGCAGCGATGAGACGGGTCGTCTCGCTGTTCCTGCCGGACTTAGCCATCGAGCGGCTGAGACGGTTGGAACGGTCCGCTTCGCAGCAGCCTGAACGGCCTGTCCTCGAGCTGCCGGTAGATGACGACCCCGGCTCCTGTTCGGTGCCGCGGGGCGGCGGTTGGCGGCCAGGTGCGCGGTGGGCACGCGAAGGCCTGCCTTCCCGCGCCGACGTCGAGACGCAGATCGCGGCGCTGCCAACGCATGCGCAGCCGCCTATGCGCGAGCTTGGCCGGCGATCGGAGGCAGCAAGCCACCCTTATAAGACCGTGATCGCAGGGCATCAGGCGCCAAAAGCATCGCCGTTGGATATTAAAACCCATGGCTTTCCACCCTTGGCGCTTATCGGGAAGGCTGGCCGGCGCGAGGAGGTGGTTGCTGCCTGCGAAGGCGCACGGGCGCTTGGCATCCATCCCGGCATGGCTGCGACCCATGCACGCGCGCTCGTATCGGATCTCGATTTCCGTCCGGCCGAGCCGGAGGCTGATGCTGCACTCCTCGACCGCTTGGCACTGTTCGCGGTTCGGCGCTGGTCGCCGATTGCTGCTGTCACGCCCGCCGATGGGCTCTGGATCGACCTTGCTGGCTGCGCGCATCTGCATGGTGGTGAGGAGCGGTTCTGCAGGCGGCTGATCGCCTTCTGCCGTCGTGCCGGCTTCACCGCACGCGTGGCCGTCGCTGATACGGCAGGGGCGGCCCATGCCCTCGCTCGCTTCGGCCACAGCGAGCTGACCCGCGTCGAGCCGGGTGCAACCGCCAGTGCGATCTCGCCGCTGCCGATCATCGCCTTGCGCTTGGCGCCGAGCGCCATCAGCGCTGCCAAACGCTTCGGCTTCGAGACAGTAGCGGATCTGCTGCCGGTCGCGCGTGGGCCACTGGCGCGTCGGCTCGGTCTGCCGGCAATCACGCGTCTGGACCAGGCGCTCGGCGCCGTGGCCGAGCCAATCACCCCGCGCGAGGATGCCGAAGTTCCGATAGTCGAGCGTCGCCTCCTTGAGCCGATCGGCACGGCCGAGGCGATCGAACAAGTCATGGGCGACCTGCTGAGTGACCTTGCGCAGGTCCTGCAGGCGCGAGGCTTGGGCGCACGAGCGCTCCGCCTCACGGCCTTGCGCGTCGACGGCACGGAACAGGTCGTGGGCGTCGGCACGTCGCGCCCGACGCGCGAGGTATCGCACCTCCTCAGGCTCCTGAAGCTCAGGATCGAGCGGATCGACCCTGGCATGGGCCTCGAGCAATTCTGGCTGGTCGCGCCGCATACCGAACCGCTGGATGCGGTCGACCTTGGCGCCGTCCTCGCCGGCGAGGCGCTGGTGCGGGACCCGGCGCGCCTTGTCGACGTCATCGCCGGCAGGATCGGAGGCTATGCCGTCTACCGGCTTGCGCCTGTCGAGAGTCATGTGCCGGAACGGGCCGTCACCCGCTCCGACCCAGTAGAAATGCCAGGATCATGGCCCGCGTGGAAGCGCCCGATCCGCCTCTTTGCCCGGCCGGAACCGCTGGCGCACGTGATTGCGCTGATGCCGGACCAGCCACCACGTCGGTTCGAGTGGCGTGGCAAGACCTACAAGATCGTCGCCGGCGACGGCCCTGAGCGCGTCCACGGCGAGTGGTGGCGCCGTGACGCCGAGGTGTGGGCGGTGCGTGACTATTACCGCGTCGAGGACGAGGCGGGCGGCCGCTACTGGGTTTTCAGGCGGGGTGACGGTTTCGAAGACGAGACTGGCGACCTTTCCTGGTGGATGCACGGGGTCTTCGGATGACCCACTATGTCGAGTTGCAGGTGCTCACCCACTTTTCGCTCCTGCGCGGCGCATCGTCGCCTGAGGAGCTCTTCGCGGCCGCGGCGCTGCTCGGCTACCCGGCGATCGGCGTCAGCGACATCGGCACCGTTGGTGGTGTGGTGCGTGCATGGGAGGCGCAGAAGGCCACAGGTGTCCGCTCGATCGCGGGCACGCGCGTCGATCTGTCCTGCGGCCGGCGCTTGTTGCTCTATCCGACCGACCGGCCCGCCTGGTCGAGGATCACGAGGCTGCTCACCGTCGGCAAGAAGCGGGCAGGCAAGGGCGGATGCCTCCTCCACTGGCACGACCTCGAGCCGTGGTCGGAGGGTGTCGTCGCCATCCTGTTACCGCACGAGGCGGACGAGGAAAACCTGGCGGCGCTGAAGGACCTGAAGGCGATCTACGGGCGTCGCGGCTATATGGCCCTGTTTCAGCGGCGTCGGCCGGGGGACGCGGTCCGCATCGATGCGCTGGCGCGGCAGGCAGGCGGGGCAGGGGTCCGTGCCGTTGTGACCGGGGATGTGCTCTACCATGCGCCCGAGGCACGCCTGTTGCAGGACGTCGTCACCGCAGTGCGCGAGAAATGCACCGTCGACGAGCTCGGCTATCGCCGGGAGGTGAACGCGGACCGGGCGCTCAAGTCGCCCGACGAGATGGTCCGGCGATTCCGCGCCTATCCGGACGCGCTACAGGCCAGCGTCGACATTGCGCGCATCTGCACTTTCGACCTTGGCGAGCTGGCCTATCAGTACCCGCACGAGCGCCTGATCGAAGGGCTGTCAGCGCAGGAAGCCTTGGAGAAGCTGGCGACCGAAGCGGTCGAGCGGATGTTCGACGGCAACGTGCCGGAGCCCTACACGACGCAGATCGCGCATGAGATGCGGCTGATCGGCGAGCTTGGCTACGCACCGTACTTCCTCACCGTGTACGCCATCGTGCGCGAGGCGCGTCGGCGCGGGATCCTCTGCCAAGGCCGCGGCTCGGCCGCAAACAGCTGCGTGTGCTTCGTGCTCGGCGTCACCTCGATCGATCCGATCAAGCATGAGCTGCTGTTCGAGCGCTTCGTGTCGGGGGAGCGCCGCGAACCGCCCGACATCGACGTCGACTTCGAGCACGAGCGCCGCGAGGAGATCATCCAGTGGATCTATGAGACCTACGGTCGCAACCACTCCGCGCTGACGGCGGTCGTGACGCGATACCGCGCGCGCGGCGCGGTGCGCGACGTCGGCAAGGCGCTTGGCCTGCCTGAGGACCTGACCTCCTCGCTGGCGGGGCTGGTCTGGGGCTGGTCGGCCGAAGGCGTCGGCGAGAAGCAGGTCGACGAGCTCAACCTCGACATCGCCGATCGCCGGCTGCGCCTGACGCTCGACCTCGCGCGCAAGCTGATCGGCGTGCCGCGTCACATGTCGCAGCACCCGGGCGGCTTCGTGCTGACCCATGATCGCCTCGACGACCTAGTGCCGATCGAGCCCGCTGCGATGGAGGATCGGCAGATCATCGAGTGGGACAAGGACGACATCGACTCCCTCAAGTTCATGAAGGTCGACGTCCTCGGCTTGGGCATGCTCGGCTGCATGAACCGGGCCTTCAACCTACTCGAACAGGACAAAGGCATTCGGGTTGGATTGGCCGACCTGCAGGACGATGACCCGGCCGTCTACGCCATGATCCAGAAGGCTGACACGCTCGGCACCTTCCAGATCGAGAGCCGCGCGCAGATGAGCATGCTGCCGCGCATGAAGCCACGCCGCTTTTATGACCTCGTGATCCAGGTCGCGATCGTGCGGCCGGGGCCGATCCAGGGTGACATGGTCCACCCGTACCTTCGCCGGCGTGAGGGGCTGGAACGGCCGGAGTACCCGCGCCCGGAGCTGCGCGCGGTGTTGGAAAAGACCCTCGGCGTTCCCCTGTTTCAGGAGCAAGCCATGAAGGTCGCCATCGTCGGCGCGGGCTTTACGCCGGCCGAGGCGGACCAGCTGCGCCGCGCCATGGCCACCTTCAAATTCACCGGCGGGGTCAGCCATTTCAGCGAGAAGCTGATCGAGGGCATGGTCGCACGCGGCTATCCCCGCGACTTCGCCGAGCGCACCTTCCGCCAGCTTGAGGGCTTCGGCTCCTACGGCTTCCCCGAGAGCCATGCCGCCAGCTTCGCCAAGATCTCCTATGCGAGCAGCTGGATGAAACACCATCATCCGGACGTATTCTGCGCCGCGCTGATGAACGCGCAGCCCATGGGCTTCTACGCGCCCGCACAGATCGTCCGCGACGCGCGCGAGCACGGGGTCGAGGTGCGGCCACCTTGCGTCAATGCGAGCCGGTGGGATTGCACGCTCGAGCGAACAGGCGGGCGCTACCTAGCGGTGCGGCTTGGCCTGCGGGTGATCCGCGGCCTGTCGAACGCTGACGGGGCGAAGATCGTCTCCGCGCGCAGCACCACGGCATATGACTGCGTCGAAGATGTCTGGCGCCGGTCTGGCGCGCAGCGCGCAGCAATCGAGAAGCTGGCGGATGGCGATGCCTTCCACAGCTTCGGCGCCGATCGCCGGCAGGGGCTATGGAAGGTGAGGGGGCTCGGCGAAGCCCCGCTGCCGCTCTTCGCCGCGGCGGATCGCGCGGCCGAGACATTGAGCGCGGAAGGGATCGAGCCAGAGGTGCAGCTGCGGGCGCTGACCGATGGCCGTGAGGTGATCGAGGATTATCGCAACCTGCAGCTGTCGCTCCGCGCTCATCCGCTTACGTTCGTGCGTGATGAACTGACACGTCGCGGCGTGACACGCTGCGCGGATCTCGCCAGCGTCCGCGACGGCCGCCATGTCGAGGTCGCCGGCATCATCCTCGTGCGCCAGAAGCCCGGTTCCGCGAAGGGTGTGCTGTTCATCACGATCGAGGACGAGACCGGCGTCGCCAACGGCATACTTTGGCCCGACCGCTTCGAGGCGCAGCGCCGGACCATAATGTCGGCCTCCATGGTCGGTCTAAAGGGGCGCGTGCAGAAGGAAGGCGAGGTGATCCACGTCATCTGCGACCGGATCGTCGACCATGGCGACCTGCTGCACCGTGTCGGAGATATGTCCTTCCCGCACCGCACCGGGCGCGGCGATGCCGGCCAACATCCAGGCTCACCGGATCGCGGGGAAAAGGGATGGCAGCCTGAGCCGCGCAACCAATACTGGCCGCCTCACGCGGACGGTAAGGATCCTGAGGACGTCGTGCGCTTCAAATCGCACGACTTTCACTAATCCGTGTCGACGCTGCCTCGGCACCAGCGCGTGGTGATCGCGCTGTCGGTGCACATCCTGCGTGCCGGCGTCGCCAGGTGTTCGGAGACGACGGTCGACGGCATGGAAGTCCGTCTCGCGCTACGCTGTCTTCTGCCCCACTGTCCGGAGCGTTGGCCCCTCGAGCTCTATTGGGATGCAGCATCCCAGACGAACGAAATTGGCAGAGCCCAAGGCGTGACGGCCGCGTTTAACGGGATCGTTCGCCAGCTTCGCAAGGCGGGACGGTATGAGGACGTGTCACCGCTGTGAGCAAACGGCCGACGATCGAGGCACCGTACAGAACGCTCGGTGAATGGGCGACCGATCGCGCCGACATGCGGATTGCATGCGTCTGCGGTCGGAGCATGAACATGCCGGCAGGCCAAATCCTCGAACGGTTTCATGGCGACGGTGACGTCGCATCCAAGGTCATTCGATTGCGATGCCGAGGATGTGGTCGCCGTGGCCATGCTTCTGTATCGTCGGTGCCGATCCTGCGCCGCTAAGGCATCAGGCGTCGCCCACGGTCAGGGCAGACCTTCCGCCGTCCGCCTTTCCGGCCATGCCGGGCACCTCATCAAGCTGACGAAGATCGGTGAATTTGCCACGCTCCTCACGGTAGCGCACAATCTCAAAACCATGGCCTTTAAGCTCGGGGACGGCATCCAGCTGCTCGGCCGTCGCAGTGTTCACGTTGCCGAGAGATGTGTCGCTCATGGTCATCCTTTTCGTTCGCCGGTAGCAAACCGATAGGAGCCCTTCCCGGTTCAGACTGCCGCACAACGGCGAGAAAGGGTGACCAATGGCCAACCATGACGCTCCGGAAGACACGAACGATATTCGGGCGCTGCTCGCCCATTTGCTCGCTGGCGTCACTGGCAAGCCCGAAGCGCACTGGGAAAAGCTGATAGGCGAGGTGACGGCTTTGCCCATCGTATTCAATCCCCGGTCAAATTGGACGATTGATCCGAGCGGCACGATGAAGGAGATCGACGCCATTGCGAAAGCCGCAGAGGTTGTGCGCCAGGCACATCCCTACGTCCCGTCACCGAAAACCTTGACCTAGTCGCCGAAGATTTCGGCAATCGGTCGACTGAAAAGGCGTGCAATCTGGAACGCGCTAGACAACGATGGATCGTGCTTCCCCGTTTCGATCGCGTTGACCGCTTGTCGTGAGATCTGAAGCCTTTCAGCGAGCTGTGCTTGGCTCCAACCACGCTCTTTGCGGAGGACCTTCAGCCTGTTGCAAATACCCGCCACGGCTTAGAAGGTGACAACAACGGCTTGGCGGACGAGCCGCTGAGCGCTTGGTGAGGTTGACCGGGCACCTGGCGAGCGTTGTGTTGGTCGTGGCGCACTCACCATCTGAGCGACTGAGCTATAACTGACAGGGTGGATGCCGTCTTGTGTACGAACGGCGTCCAGGTGCACGACCGTATCGCCGAAGGTCACGGCAATAGTCCTGACGATCGCTGAGGCAGCCGGGTTATACGGCGCGATCCAAACGACCTGGGACGCAGTGGTTCTACGCCGGATGACGTCCAGATTTCGAAGAAGCTTAGGGCTGCGCGGATCGTTCGAACCGAGAGCTATGACAACGAGGCTGGCAGACAACGTCTCAGGGGAAAACCGCAGCGCGTCACTGGAAGATGCGCCAACACGAGCGCGCATCTCGCACTGAATGCCCGACATCGCCAACGCTGCGGCGGTGCCAACTGCGGTGCTGTCACCGAGGATCAGACAGAACGGGATCATTTGTGACCCAGCAGGGCCAGTACGATAGCGAGCGACATGACGAACAGGGAAAGCCAGATGGCGATCTGCCCGTAGATGTGGAGTACCACACCTACCCAGGAGTGCCGCTTTCGAAGCAAGATGCCGCTGCCGACGGCGATGAAGAAGGCGATGATAGTAGGCATCGTTATCGATGGTGATCTATTCAACGATGCCTCTGCCAACGGGAAGAGTCCGATCATCATAACCAGGAGCCAAGAAAACCCTAGCAGCGCACCGTCAAACACCTGTCGCGCTGACGGGTTTTCGTTATGAACTCCGGTGCGGCGAACGCCTTGATGGCCATTAACAAACGCTGTATCCTTGCGGCGGGAGCAATGTGCCATGGCCTACGACCTCACCCAGTACCTGATTACGCGAGACCAGAGCGGCTCTGGCGGCGTGATCGCGACGCCGGCGTCTGAAATCCCGGCTGTTGAAGCTCCGGCTGCGGATGCACCACGAAGCCATCAGCTTGCCTATTTGGCAGTCTACGGTGCATGTTTCGTCGGCCTCCTTCTTTGGTTCTGGAGTTAGGCTTCACTTCCTCAGCGAGGGGTCGACGAAGAAACCCTTTCCAAGCTTTTCGTCGATCTCTGCCTTCACGGGCTGCGCAGCCATAACGGTAGAAGAGCGCTGCGCCGTAGCCAGACTACGCGCATCCTGCACCTTGCCCGACCCTGCCTCAATCGCCTCGGCCGCAGCGACGGGTGCGGCTGACTGCCCAGGGCCGCCAGCATCTATCAGGCCGCCGGGCTTATACATCTTCTCTATGGCTCCTGCGCCGGCCAGCGCCGGACCACTCAGCTCATGCGGGTCATTTAGATGGAGCTGGCCCTGTACCTCGTTGAACATACCTTCCTGACGTTCAGAGAGGAACTTCGCGATCAAGGTATCGCGCACCTGCCGGCGATGACCGGTCAGGCCAACTTCATGAAGCCCTGTCAACGGCGGTCTAATTTCCGGCCAGCGTGGCGGAGTAAAAGCAGGCCACTGATGATGCGCGCGGATGATATGCAAAGGGCCCCGATCGGGGCCCTTTGCATATTTGCCGTTTTGCGGCGG
>NZ_JBDZDK010000021.1:0-66750 GCF_040049155.1 Sphingomonas silueang | reverse complement strand
GCTCCCCCACCCGGCCACCCACAGCGTATCCTGAATGGGTGGCCGGGTGGGGGAGCGGGCCGGTACCGCCCTGATCCGGCTTTGCTGGATCAGACCCTAGCAGCATGCCCGCATGCGGAACATCGATTTTTGATATTGCGGTGCGCGCGGTGGGGCGCGGCGCGGAACGCCCGCGTCCACCGCTTCGTTGTCGGATTATCCAGCCCTGTGAAGGGCATCGCCGGGATCTCCGCTTCATGTTGCAGGCCGCCGCCCCCCGTCCCGAAACTGCCGTCCCCGATCCCGCGCCGGTCGCGGCGGCGCTGGCGGGCGTGGTCGCCGATCGGTCGCTGCTGTTCGTCGCCGCCGACGACACCCGCGCCGCCGCGATCGCCGCCGTCCTGCACGCGATCGCACCCGATGCGGCGGTCGTGTACCTGCCCGCCAGCGACGCGCTGCCCGGCGACGACGCGCCCGCATCGCCCGCCAATGCCGGGGCGCGGGTGGCGGCGCTGCGCCGGTTGCGGATCGCAGGCGGTGACGGGCGACCCGTCGCCTGCATCACCGCCGCCGAGGCGACCGCGCTGCGGATCGCCGCGCCGGACGCATTCGACAGCGCGCCGCCGGTGCTGCGTCTTGGCGACCCGCTCGACGCAGCAGACGTGGCGTCCCGCGCCGCCGATCTCGGCTATGTCGTCGACGACCGGGTGGACGAACCGGGCGAGGTGGCGGTGCGCGGCGCGGTGATCGACATCTTTCCCGCCGACGCGCCGTGCCCGATCCGCATCACGCTGGAGGACGGCCGGATCGCCGCGATCCGCAGCTATGATCCGGTGACGCAGCGCGGCGACGCCGACCTCGCATCGGTGACGATCGGCCGCGCCGCCGAACCGGCGGGGGCGGGCGGCGTGTCGCTGCTCGACCATCTGCCCGATGCCGCCGTCGCGATGGACCCGGCAGTGCCCGAGCGCCGCGCCCGCTTCCTCGCGCTGGCGCAGGACGCCACCCGACGCCGTCGCCGAGGAAGCGAGACGCTGAGCGACGAAGGCACCTGGGAGGAGGCGTGGGCGGGGCACGACCCGATCGACCTGCCGCCCGCCGTCGAGGCCCCGCCGCGATTCGTGACGGGTAAGGCCCCGGCACGGGCGTTCGGCAAGTTCGCGCGCGGCGTGCTGGCCGACGGGCGGCTGGTGCTGGCGGGCAGTCCGCGCGACCTGCGGTTCCTTGCGCGGAAGCTGGCGGCGCTGGGGCGCACCGATCCGCAGCCGATCGCGTCGTGGGACGCGGCGGTGCGCGCGAAGCCGGGCAGCGCGATGCTGCTGACCGCGCCGATCGATCGCGGGTTCGTGGCGGACGGCGTGACCGTGGTCGCGGGCGGCGACCTGCTGGGGGGACGCGCGCGTGGCGACGAGCTGGCGGCGAACGCCACCAACCCCCTGTTCGCCGAGGCGGGAGAACTGCGCATCGGCGACGTGGTGGTGCACGAGGATTTCGGGCTGGGCCGCGTCGTCGGGCTGGAGCCGCTGCCGGGCGAGGCGGGCGGCGACGCGATCGTGCTGGAATATGCCAAGGGCGCACGGCGGCTGGTGCCGGTGGACGAGGCGGATCGCATCTGGCGCTATGGCGCGGAGGGCGACGGGGTGACGCTCGACGCGCTCGACGGGTCGAGCTGGCAGAAGCGGCGCGGCGCGATCGACGCCGCCATCGCCGAAAGCGCGCGCGAACTGACCGCGCTCGCCGCGGAACGCGATGCCCGCAAGGTCGAACCGATCAGGGCCGATGTCGCGGCGTACGAGCGCTTCGCCGCCGGGTTCGCCTTTACCGAAACCCCCGATCAGGCCCGCGCCATCGCGGCGGTCGCGCACGACCTCGCCTCGGGCAGGCCGATGGACCGGCTGGTGATCGGCGACGTCGGCTATGGCAAGACCGAGGTGGCGTTGCGCGCCGCGGCGATCGTCGCGCTGGCCGGGCGGCAGGTGGCGATCGCCGCGCCGACGACGGTGCTCGCCCGCCAGCATCTCGACACCTTCGCCCGCCGCTTCGCGGGCACCGGCATCGCGGTCGCGGGCCTGTCCCGCCTGTCGGGCGCGGCGGAGAAGAAGCGGGTCAAGGCGGGCCTTGCCGACGGATCGATCCGCGTCGTGATCGGCACGCAGGCGGTGGCGGGCAAGGGGGTCGCCTATCACGACCTCGCGCTGGTGGTGATCGACGAGGAACAGCGCTTCGGCGCGGCGGACAAGGCGAAGCTGCGGGATTTGAGCGATCACGTCATGACGCTGTCGGCCACGCCGATCCCGCGCACATTGCAGGCGGCGCTGGTCGGGTTGCAGCAGCTGTCGGTCATCGCCACGCCGCCCGCCCGGCGTCAACCGATCCGCACCGGCGTCGCCGCGTTCGACGATACGACGGTGCGCACCGCGCTGCTGCGCGAGCGCACGCGCGGCGGGCAGAGCTTCGTCGTCGTGCCCCGCATCGAGGATATCGCCCCGCTGGAGGCGCGGCTGCGCAGGCTGGCCCCCGAACTCGGGCTGGTGGTGGCGCACGGCAGGATGCCGCCCGCCGAGATCGACGAGGCGATGGTCGGCTTCGCCGGCGGCGACGGCGACGTGCTGCTGGCGACCAACATCATCGAGGCGGGGCTGGACGTGCCGCGCGCCAACACGATGATTGTCCACCACGCCGACCGCTTCGGCCTGTCGCAGCTGCACCAGTTGCGCGGGCGGGTGGGACGCGGCGGGCGGCGGGGGCAGGTGTTGCTGACCACCGATCCCGATGCGACGATCGCCGAATCGACGCTGAAGCGGCTGCGCACGCTGCAGGCGTTCGACCGGCTGGGTGCCGGGTTCGCGATCAGCGCCCGCGACCTCGACCTGCGCGGTGCGGGCGATCTGGTCGGCGAGGCGCAGGCCGGGCACATGAAGCTGATCGGCATCGACCTGTATCAGTATCTGCTCGAACGCGCGCTGCGGGCCGCGCGGGGCGACAGCGTCGAGCGCTGGGTGCCCGAGCTGCATCTGGGGCTGGCCGGCTGCCTGCCCGAGGCATGGATACCTGAAACCGGGGTGCGGCTGATGCTCTATGGGCGTCTCGCCCGGATCGAGGATGCGGGCGCGCTCGATGCGTTCGAGGAGGAGCTGGAGGATCGCTTCGGTGCGCTGCCTGAGGAGGCCCGGCTGTTGATCGATCTGGCGCGGGTGCGGCTGCTGGCCTGCGCGGCAGGGGTGGCGAAGGTCGATGCCGGGCCTGCGGCGATCGCGCTGACGCCGCGTTCGGGCGTGGCGCTGGCGGCGGTCGAGGGGCTGGTCGAGAAGGGCGGCCGCTGGCTGCTGGCCGAGCGGATCGAGGATGCGGGCGTGCGAGTGGCGCGGGTGCGTGAGGTGCTGGAGGTACTCGCGGAGTAGGGAGAAGGTCGTTTCACGCGGAGGCGCGGAGGCGCAGGCGACCGGCCGTCCCGTCGTCATTCCCGCGAAGGCGGGAATCCATAGACGCTGACGACCGGCAGGGCACGAGACGTCGGCGGTTATGGGCTCCCGCCTGCGCGGGAGCTACGATAGTGGGCGGGGCATCGCGCAGCCGCCAAGCCTTGCACTGCTCGCTCTCGGGAGACGGCAACCAACCGGGCCCCTTGGCGCAACAAACCATCTCTGCGCCTCCTCGTGAAACCAGCCTTCTTGCCGCCCGACCCATAGCTGCTACGTCTGGGCCATGGCGAAAGCGATCTTCATCACCGGCGGCGGCTCCGGCATCGGTCGCGTCGTCGCGCAGTTCTTCGCCGCACGCGGCTGGCGGATCGGGATCGCCGATCGCAACCCCGAAGGGCTGGCGGAGACCGCAGCATCGCTGCCGCACGGCGCCGAAACCTATGCCTTCGACGTGACCGATTCCCCCGCGTGGGACGACGCGCTCGCCCGCTTCGCGACCGGCGGCACGATCGACGTGGTGTTCAACAATGCGGGAATCGCGGCGGGCGGCAGCTTCGCGCAGATCGACGCGGTGACGATCGAACGGGTGGTGGCGGTGAACCTGACCGGCGTGCTCTTCGGCGCGCGGGCGGCGCATGCCCATCTGAAGGCCAGCGGCGGCTGCCTGCTCAACATGGCGTCGGCGGCGGGCATCTACGGCACTGCCGGGGCCGCGCTCTATTCGGCGACCAAGTTCGGGGTGCGCGGCCTGACCGAGGCGCTGGACGCCGAATGGGCCGCCGACGGCATCCGCGTCGCCGCGCTGATGCCCGGTTTCATCGATACGCCGCTGCTGGGCGGGACGCTCACCGGCACGAACCACAGCATCCGCGAACAGGTTGTCGCGGGTGGGCTGGAGTTCACCCCGCTCCCGGTCGTCGCGCAGGCGGCATGGGATGCGGTGCATGGCCGCGACGTGCTGGTGCCGGTCGGGCCGACCGCGCGGCGGATGCGCTTCGCCGCGCGCTGGCTGCCCGGACGGCTCCGGGCGCAGATGCGCGCGCGGGTCCGCTGACCCCCTACTCGACCAGCGCGTCGATCGCCTGCGCCATGTCGATGTCGCGCTCCGACAGCCCGCCCGCGTCGTGCGTCGTCAGCAGGATATCGACCCGGTTGTAGATGTTGGACCATTCGGGGTGATGGTCGGCCTTTTCCGCCAGCAGCGCGACCTGCGTCATGAACGCGAACGCCTGGCTGAAATTATCGAAGGTGAAGCTGCGCACGATCGCATCGCGCGCGATATCGTGGTCCCAGTCGGGCAACCCGTCCAGCGCATCGGCGCGTTCGGCCTGGCTCAGTGGCTCCATAACCCCTCCCTTGAATCCCCTGCTGCCCTGCGCCTATGCCCAAGGCCATGAACGATCAAGCGCGAACAGCCCCGAGTGCGGCCGAGATGGAGGCGCTGGCGCGCGCCGCGCTGGCCCGCATCCCCGAACCCTTTGCGCAGCACCTGTCCAACGTCGTGCTGCTGGTCGAGGAATTCGCCGACGACGCGACGCTGGCCGAGATGGAGATGGACCCGTACGAGCTGACCGGCCTGTATCGCGGGCGCCCGATCGGCGAGAAATCGGCGTTCGATCCGGTGGATTACCCCGAGGAGATCCACCTCTATCGCCAGCCCTTGCTGGCCGAATGGTGCGAGACCGGCGTCGATCTGCACGACCTGATCCGGCATGTCGTGGTGCATGAGGTCGGCCATCATTTCGACCTGTCCGACGACGACATGCACGCGCTGGAGGACGGCGATTGACCCTGCTCGCCTTTGCCGGGGTCGAGGGCGCGCGGGGCGGGCGGACGCTGTTCGCCGACCTGTCGTTCACCCTCGCGCCCGGCGGGGCGCTGCTGGTGCGTGGGGCCAATGGCGCGGGCAAGTCGACGCTGGTGCGTATCGCCGCCGGACTGCTCGCGCCCGCCGCCGGACGGGTGACGCGCGGCGGGCGGTTGGCGCTGCTGGGCGAGGGGGCGGCGCTGGACCCTGAACTGCCGCTGGCGCGGGCGCTCGGCTTCTGGGCGGCGATCGACGGGACGCGGGATCGACTGGCGGGCGCGCTGGCCGCGGTCGGACTCGACCGGCTCGGCGACGTGCCGGTGCGGATGCTGTCCACCGGGCAGAAGCGCCGTGCCGCGATCGCGCGAGTCATCGCCGCGGATGCGCCGCTGTGGCTGCTCGACGAACCGGCCAATGGCCTCGACACGGAGTCGCTGGCGGCGCTGGAGGCGGCGATCGCCACGCACCGCGCGGGCGGCGGCGCGGTGCTGGTCGCCAGCCATGTGCCGGTCGCCTTGGGCGATGCGCAGGCGATCGCGCTGTGATCGCGCTGACCTTGCGCGAACTGCGCCGCGCGTGGAGCGGGGGCGGGGTGCTGCTGCCGGTCGCCTTCTTCCTGCTGGTCGCGACGCTGTTCCCCTTCGCGATCGGGCCGGATGCGGCGTTGCTGGCGCGGGTGGGGGGCGGCGTCGCCTGGGCGGCGGCGCTGCTCGCCGCGCTGCTCCCGGTCGAGCGGCTGGTCGCGCCCGACATGGAGAGCGGGGTGATCGACCAGCTCGTCGCGCGCGGGTGGAGCGAGATCGCCGTCGCGCTCGCCAAGACGGTCGGCCACTGGCTGGGCTTCGCGCCTGCGATCCTTGGCTCGGCGCTGCTGTCGGCGGCGCTGCTGGGGTTCGACCTGCCGACCTTGCTGCTGGTGCTGGCGGGGCTGGCGATCGGGACGCCGGGGCTGGCGGCGCTGTCGGTCGCCACCGCCGCGCTGGTCGCAGGACTGCGCGGCGGGGGCGCGGTGGCGGGGCTGGTGATGCTGCCGCTGGCGCTGCCGCTGGTGATCTTCGGCGCGGGCGCGCTCGGCGGCGGGCCGGGGGCGCTCAAGTTGCTGGGCGCGACCAGCCTGTTGCTGTGCATCGGCGGGCCGGTGGTCGCGGGAATGGCGATGAAGCTGGGGCGGACCTGATCCTCCCCGGTCCGGGGAGGAGTTTCAGGCGCTACGCCACCGCGCGAAGATCGCGGTCGGCAGCGCCAGCCCGCGCGTCTCCTCGCGCACGCCCAGTTCGCCGCATTCCACCACGCCGCCCAATTGCCCAAGCGACTGGCGCAGCAGCTCGCCGATCGCCAGCGCCGACATGCGCACCGCATAGACGGTCAGGAACAGGAAGCGCGATTCGCTGTCCAGCAGCTTCGCGCAATCGGCGATGAGCCCCGGAAGATGCTCCTCCAGCTTCCACACCTCGCCGTTCGGCCCGCGCCCCCATTTGGGCGGGTCGAGGATGATCCCGTCATAGCGCCGCCCGCGCCGCACCTCGCGCGCGACGAACTTGCCCGCATCCTCGACCAGCCAGCGCACCGGCCGGTCGGTCATGCCCGACAGCTGGGCATTGGCGCGCGCCTGCTCGACCGATTTCTTGGACGCATCGACATGGACGACGCGCGCGCCGCTCGCCGCCAGCGCGAGGCTGCCGACGCCGGTATAGCCGAACAGGTTGAGGCATTCGGGATCGCTCGCCCCGTCCAGCCTCGCGCGCATCCAGTCCCACACCGGGGCCATGTCGGGAAAGAAGCCGAGATGGCGGAACGGCGTGTTGCTCGCCGAGAAGCGCACCTCGCGCCATGCGAGCGGCCAGTCGCGCGGCGGTTGCCGGACGAACTGCCAGCGCCCGCCACCGTCCTCATCCGATCCCGGCACGAACTCGCCGTGTGCGTCCCAGTCGGGCAGGGCCGGGGCCCACATCGCCTGCGGCTCGGGGCGGATGAAGCGATAGGGGCCGTAGCGCTCCAGCTTGCGCCCATGGCCGCTGTCGATCAGGCCATAGTCCCCCCACGGCTCGCCAATAAGCGCGATCGGGTCCATCAGCCGCGCGGGCTTGCGTGGCTTGCGATCCATGCCGTCACCGCATCGAACGTCGCCGGCAGGGTGACATAGCGTTCCTCGCGCTCGAACAGGTCGCCGACCCGACCGGGCAGCGTCGCGCGGGTGCCGATCGCGCGTTCGACCGCATCGGGGAATTTGGCGGGATGGGCGGTCGCCAGCGTCACCATCGGCGCATCGATCCCGCTGTCGAGCGCCGCCGCCAGCGCGATGGCGGTATGCGGGTCGATGGTCTGCGCGGCATGATCGCATGCCCAGCGCATCGCCTGCGCCATGCGGTCGCCATCCACCCGCGCGCTCCGGAACAGCGTGGCGGCACCCTGCGACTGGGCATTGGTCAGCCGCATCGCGCGCGTGCCCTCGAATCCGCGCATCTGTTCGCCCAGCGCCCGCCCGTCGCGCCCGCCCAGATCGTGCAGCAGCCGCTCGAAGTTCGAGCTGACCTGGATATCCATCGACGGGGTGGCGGTCGGCGTCACCTGCGCGCTCGAATAGTCGCCGGTGGACAGCGCGCGGTGGAGGATGTCGTTGACGTTGGTCGCCACGATCAGCTTCGCGATCGGCAGCCCCATGCGCGATGCGACATAGCCCGCGAACACGTCGCCGAAATTGCCGGTCGGCACCGAAAAGGCGATTGCCCGGTCCGGCCCGCCCAGCCGCACGGCGGCGTAGAAATAATAGACCACCTGCGCCATCAGCCGCGCCCAGTTGATCGAATTCACCGCCGACAGCCGGAACCGCGTCGAAAAGCCCGGATCGTTGAACATCGCCTTGACCAGCGCCTGCGCGGTATCGAAGTCGCCTTCGATCGCGATGTTGTGGACGTTGGGGCTGAGCACCGTCGTCATCTGCCGCCGCTGCACGTCCGACACGCGGCTCGCGGGGTGCAGCATGAAGATGTCGATGTTCTCGCGCCCCGCCACCGCATCGATCGCTGCCGATCCGGTGTCGCCGCTGGTGGCACCGACGATCGTCAGCCGCTCGCTGGTGCCGATCAGGAACTTCTCGAACAACAGGCCCAGCAGTTGCAGCGCCACGTCCTTGAACGCGAGGGTGGGGCCGTGGAACAGCTCCAGCAGCCACTGGTCGTGGTCGAGCTGGACCAGCGGCGTCACCGCCCTGTGGCTGAAGCGGCCATAGGCTTGCTCGCACAGGCCACGCAGTTCGGCTTCGGTCAGCGACGTGCCGACGAAGGGCAGCATCACCCGCACCGCCGTCTCGGCATAGCTCAGCCCGGCCAGCGCGGCGATCTCGTCCCGCGACAGCACCGGCCATTCGGTCGGGACATAGAGCCCGCCGTCGCTCGCCAAACCGGCGAGCGTCGCGCCCGCGAAATCGAGTTCGGGCGCATCGCCCCTGGTGCTGACATACCGCATGGGGTGCGCGGTTAGCGGCTGCGGCGGCGAAGTGCCAGCAAGTATATGATGGCCGCGGCCAAGGCGAAGGCGAACCACTGGATCGCATAGGCCAGATGATTGTCGGGCAGGCCGGCCGGATCGGGCCGCTTCGACGGCTTGAGGCCGGGGGCGGGGGTGTCCGACACGATCAGGGTCGCAGGGGGCACGTCACGCCCGGTCAACCGGTCGAGCAGCGTCGGCCCGCCCTGCCGGCTGAGCGTGCCCGCCACCGGACCGCCGTTCCATGCCGGGCGCAGCCGGGGATCGGCGGCGACGCCTAGGTCGACGCCGAACGCCTGGCCCTCGGGGCTGCGGCAATGGCGGATGTGGCGATAGCCGGCGGTGCCGTCCTCCGCCCGGCCCGCCGCCATCGTCCAGTCGCCGGGCGTGGCGCAGGTCGCGGTGACGCGGGCGAACAGCAGGTCGTCGTCGATGTGCGACGGCAGCGGCATCGGCGGACGGTTCAGGTTGGCGCGGGCATGGGCGACCAATGCCGACTTCTGCTCGCGCCGCTGCAACTGCCACAGCCCCAGCGCGACCATCGCCGCGACGGCGAGTGCTACGATCAGCGTCGGGAGGATCGGCAACCGCCGCGTCATCGCGGGTCGATCCGGCCTTCGCGCGCGGCGTTGCGGACCTCGAGCGCGAGCAGCATGCCCTTGGCGATCCTGAGCGATCCGACGACCCCGCCGATGGTCAGCGGCACCCACAGCAGCGCATGGACCCACCACGGCGGCCCCACCGCCAGTTCCAGCCAGATGGCGAGGATGGTGATGATCGTGCCGATGCCCAGCGTCAGGAACGCCGCCGGACCGTCGCCGACGTTCAGCCCCGCGAAATCGAGGCCGCACACGCCGCAGCGCGGGGCGAAGGCGATGACGCCGGTGAACAACGTCCGCGATCCGCAGCGCGGGCACAATCCGCGCGCACCGCAGGTAAAGGGCGCAGGCGGCGCCGCGCCCTCCGGTGCCACCTCAGCCGCCGTGGATCGGCGCGCCCCAGCCGCCCCAGACATAGACGACGACGAACAGGAACAGCCACACCACGTCGACGAAGTGCCAGTACCACGCCGCCGCCTCGAAGCCGAAATGCTGCTTCGGCGTGAAGTCGCCCTTGTACGCACGGATCAGGTTGACCGCGAGAAACACCGTGCCGACGAACACGTGGAAGCCGTGGAACCCCGTTGCCATGTAGAAGGCGGCGCCATAGTTCAGCCCCTTGAACGGCATGGGCGCATGGACATACTCGTAGATCTGGATGCACGAGAACAGCGCGCCGAGCAGGACGGTCAGCCACAGTCCCTTCTTGACGCCGTCGTTCTCGCCGACGCCGATCGCGCCCCACAGCCCCTTCAGCCTGCCGCCGCGCTGGTTGTGGATCAATGCGTGATGCGCCCAGGTGACGGTCGTGCCCGACAGCAGCAGGATGAAGGTGTTGAGCAGCGGCAGTTCAAAGGCGTTGAGCACCTCGAGCCCCGCCGGGGGCCATTGCGCGGCGACGGCGGTGTTGCCCGCCTCGATCAGCGAGACGCCTTCTTCATGGTTGTACTGGATCGCGGCGGGGAACAGCGAGAAGTCGAACCACGACCAGAACCAGCCGACGAAGAACATCACCTCGGAGGCGATGAACAGGATCATGCCGTAGCGCAGGTGGAGCTGCACCACCGGCGTATGATCCCCCGCATGCGATTCGCGGATCACATCGGCCCACCAGAAGCCCATGCAGGCCAGCGTCGCGATCAGCCCGGCCCCGAACACGAGGCCGCCCAGCGGCGCCTCGTTCATCCACATCACCCCGCCGGCCGCCAGCATGAACGCCGACAGCGAACTGGCCAGCGGCCAGATGCTGGGCGGCAGGATGTGGAAATCATGGTTCTTCGCGCCTGCCATCATCCGTCCCTTGTCTCGCCGCCCCTTGCGCCGGAGCGTGTTTGGTCATGACCCTAGCCCGTCGCCTTGGCCGAATCCACCGGGTAAAATGTGTAACTCAGCGTGATGGCGCGAATGTCCTTCGCGTCCGGATCGGCCAGCATCTTCGGATCGACGAAGAACACCACCGGCATCCGCACCTTCTCGCCCGGTTGCAGCGTCTGCTGGGTGAAGCAGAAGCACTGGATCTTGGTGAAATATTTGCCCGCCTGGCTCGGCGTGACGTTGAAGGTGGCGGTGCCGGTGACGGGACGGCCCGATACGTTCTTCGCGGTGAAGAACGCCATGTCGCGCGCGCCGATATCGACCGTCTCCGACGCGCGCTCGGGCTTGAATTCCCAGCCGAGCGCGGGGTTGGTGTTGGCGTCGAAATGGATCGCGATCCGGTCCCCCACGCCGCCGGGTGCCTGCTGCCCCCGCTGGGTGGTGCCGTTGAACCCCGTCACCTGGCAGAACATCCGATAGAGCGGCACGCTGGCGAACCCCACCCCGGTCATGCCGACCACGGCGGCGGCGGAGAGCAGCGCGGTGCGCAGGTTGCGGGTCATGTGCCCAGCCCCGCCTGGATCTTGACGATGCTGATCGCGAACAGCAGCACCACGAAGCCGCCGAGGATCCACGCCATCACCCTGGCCCGTTCGCGCTGGCGTGCGCGGATGCGATCGTCGTCCTGTCCCATCAGAAGGCCCAGCGATCGGCGACCAGCGCGCCGAACATCGCGAAGAGATAGAGGATCGAATAGCCGAACAGGCGCTTCTCGGGCTTCATCCGGTCTTCGGCTTGCGTGCTGCGGGTCGCGACCTGCGCCGCCATCGCCCCGAACACGACCGTCAGCACGATCGATACCAGCCCGTAGCAGGCACCGGTCAGCCCCAGCGGCCATGGTGCCACCGCCACCGCCGCCATCGGCAGCGTGTACAGCCCGATCTGCTGCCGCGTGGTCCGCTCGCCCGCCACCACCGGGAGCATCGGCACGCCCGCATTGGCGTAATCGGTCTTCACGAACAGCGCCAAGGCCCAGAAATGCGGCGGGGTCCACAGGAACACCAGCGCGAACAGCAAGAAGGGGAGCAGCGCGACCTCACCCGTCGCCGCCGCCCAGCCGATCAGCGGCGGAAACGCGCCCGCCGCCCCGCCGATGACGATGTTCTGCGGCGTGCGGCGCTTCAGCCACACGGTATAGACCAGCACGTAGAACAGGATCGAAACGCACAGGATCGCGGCGGCGGGCAGGTTCACCGCCAGCCCCATCAGCACGACCGAGAAGATGGCGAGGCCGACGCCGAAATGCAGCGCCGACTGCCGGTCCATGCGCCCGGCGGGCAGCGGACGGCCCTGCGTCCGCTTCATCAGCGCATCGAGATCGGCCTCGTACCACTGGTTGAGCGCACCCGCCGCACCCGCGCCCAGCGCGATGCACAGCACGGCGGTGAAGCCCAGCACCGGGTGGATCGTCACCGGTGCGGCGAGCATCCCGCACAGCCCGGTGAACACCACCAGCGTCATCACGCGCGGCTTGGTCAGGGCAAGGAAGTCGCGCCAGTCGGCGGGCAGGGTGAGCGTCTGCGCGGTCATCGCCCCCGTATAGGCGCTTGTGGGCGTGGGGGAAAGCGGCGTGCGGCGTATCCCCATCATCCGTCATCCCGGCGCAGGCCGGGATCCATCGACAGGCGACGGTCGCGAAGGAATCGACAACGCCCGACACAACGGATTCCGGCCTGCGCCGGAATGACGGAGGGTGCCTGGCTAACGGTTTACCGGAACCTGCCCGAGAGCGAGACGCCGACGATCCGCGGGTCGTTGAACACCGCCGCCATGTAGTTCTCGATCACGCCCTTCAGGTTCTTCTCGTTGGTGATGTTGCGCGCGAACACCGACAGCTCCCATGCATCCGACGGCGGGGCATAGCCGATGCGCAGGCCACCCTCGAAGTTGCCGTTCGCAGTGAACTCCTTGGTCCGGTACAGCACGAACTGGGTATAGCCCTGAAGATTCCAGTCGGTGGCGATGAACGCGCGACCGCCGTTGCCGAGCGGCTGGTCCCAGCGCGCGGTCAGGTCGACGGTATATTCGGGCGCGTTGGGCAGCGGCTCGCCGTCGATCTGCGCGAACACGTTGCTGCCGACGCGGATCGTCGGGTTCTCGACGGTGCACACCACCTGCCCGTTCAGCGCGCAGACCTGTGCGTACACCCGCTTGTCGCGGATCGCCGAATGCAGCCAGCTGCCGCCGAGACCCAGCGTCAGCTGCGGCACCGGCTTCCAGTCCAGCTCGGCCTCGACGCCGTACGCCTGCGCCTTGTCGGCGTTGAAGAGCACGCCGTTGCCGTTGGAATCATTGCCGTTGAGCTGGATGTCCTTCACCCGGTAGCCGAACACCGTGGCGTTCAGCCGCAGCGTGTTGTCGAGCAGGTTGCTCTTGAACCCGGTCTCGAACGACAGGATCGTCTCCGAATCGGCGGTGGTGAAATCGGCGTTGAACACCGCCGAGCGGCCCTGGATCGTCGGCCCGCGAAAACCGCGCGCGACGCGCGAATAGAGGCTCAGCGCATCGCTCGCCTTGTACAGCAGGCTCACGTCCCAGCTCGGCTCGGTCGACGTCAGCTCGACTTCGGTGCGCCCGCGATAGGTGACGACGTTCGCCGCCGTGTTCGCGGTCTTGAGCAGGCGGGTGCGCTTCTTATCCTCGGTGATGCGGCCGCCGGCGGTGAGGGTCAGCCGGTCGGTGAGATCGTAATGCGCCTGCCCGAACGCCGCCCATGACGTGTTCACGTCGCGCAGGCGCACCCAGTTGTTGGGGTTGCGTGCCGCCGTCGTCAGGAAGAAGCCGCGCTGGTAGAATTCGGTCACGTCGCGGTTGTCGAAATAGAAGCCGCCGAGCTGGAAGCCGAACGGCCCGCTGCCGGTGGTGGCGAGGCGCAGCTCCTGCGACCATTGGTCGAGGTCGCGGATGTTGCCGCGGCTCTGGCCGAAGCCGTTGGCCACGCCGTTCACCGGGAACAGCGCGGCGGCACCGCCGTCGGTATCGCCGCGGCTGTATCCCTCGGTCGTCTCGTACGCGGTGATCGAGGTCAGCGCGACCGGCCCGAAATCCAGCGTCGCCCGCGCCGATGCGCCATAGGTATTGTACGCCTGCGGATTATTGGCCCCTTCGTCCAGCGCGATGCGGTCGCGCGGTTCGGCCGACACGTCGTTCGACCCACGCTTCAGCGCCGCGCGGTGGAACACGGTCGAGGTGCCCGCATACCAGCGGGCGTGGCCCGACAGGTCGACGGTCAGCGCGTCGAACGGGCGCGCGCGCAGTTGCAGGCGCAGGTTGCGGTCGTCGAAGCCGCCCATCGCGTCCTTCTTGGGCGTCTGCGTGCCGTCGGCGCTGAACCCGGCATAGCGGTTGTCGATCCAGTCGTCGCGGTGCTGGACCAGCGCCGACAGCCGCATCGACAGCCCGTCGGCGACCGGCCCGCCGACGCCCGCATCGAAGCTGGCGCTGTTGTACGTCCCGTACGACGCCTGCGCGCGGCTCTGGAAGGTGTCGGAGGGGCGGATGGTGTCGAACTTGATGATGCCCGCCGTCGTGTTGCGCCCGAACAGCGACCCTTGCGGCCCGCGCAGCACTTCCACCTGGGCCACGTCATAGACCGGGTTCGACTTCAGCACGACATGCTCGAGGATCACATCGTCCTGGATGATCGTGACCGGCTGCGACGCGCCGAGGTAGAAGTCGATGTTGCCGAGACCCCGGATATAGAAGCGCGGGAAGATGCGGCCCGTCGTCGTCTCGGCATAGAGGCCGGGGATGCGGCCCGAGAGCGAGAGCAGCGTATCCTCGCCGCCCGCCTGGAACTGGCGCAGGTCGTCGCCGCTCGCCACGCCGACCGATACCGGCACGTCCTGCAACCGTTCCTCGCGGCGTTCGGCGGTGACGACGATGTCGCCCAGCTGCGGCGCATCGGCGCTCGCCGCGGGCGGGTTGGCGGCGGTCTGCGCCGCGGCGGGCGCGGCAAGCGCGACGAGTGCGGCGCCGACGAGCAGCGGCAAACGGTTCTTCATTGGTGGTCCTTCCCTCTACACGAGGGACGCGCCCGCCCGCCGGCGATCCCCCGATCGCATGGGCGGCGGACGACGGCGGCGCATCCCCTCGGCCGCGCCCGCTAGGGCCGGGATATGTCCGAACCGTGACGCCCCTATCGATTGGCGACGGCTGTTGCCCGATTGCCACGGGCGGCGCGGATCAGGCCGGGTTGTGCGCCTTGAGAAAGGCGGTCATCTCCTGAAGGAACTGCAACCGGTCCTCGCCGCGCGAGAAGAAATGGTCGGCGAGCGGCTGTTCGACATAGCGGTGCGGCTTGCCCGCCTTCTTCAGCTCGGCGACCAGCATCCGCGACTGGGCGACCGGCACCCGCTTGTCGAGCTTGCCGTGCACGATCAGGATCGGCGTGGAGAAGTCGGCGGCGTGGAAGCGCGGCGAGATGGCGTTGAAGTCCGGGGCCTGGGTCTTCAGCCAGTCGCCGATCGTCCGCCCGTTCAGGAACTGGCTGTCATAGCGCCGCAGCGCCGCCATGTCGGACACTCCGGCATAGGAGATCGCGCAGCGATAGCGCGACCCGTCGCGCTGCGCCGCGCGCATCGCCGCATAGCCGCCATAGGAACCGCCGACCATGCACACCCGCCGGGGATCGGCGATCCCCTGCCTGGCCAGATAGGTGACTGCGTCGTTCAGGTCGTCCTGCATCTTCAGGCCCCATTCGCCCGCGCCCTTCCTGGCGAAGGCGGTGCCATAGCCCGACGATCCGCGGTAATTGGGCTGGATCACGACATAGCCCATCTCCGCCAGATATTGCGCCCACCAGTCCCAGCCCTCGCTGTCGCGGGCGAAGGGGCCGCCGTGCGGCATCACGATCAGCGGCAGGTTCTTCTGTCCGGCGCGGTGGCGCGGCATCGTCAGCACCGCCTCGATCGACAGGCCGTCGCGCGCCGGATAGCGGATGGTGCTGACGGCCGACAGGCGGCGCGCCTGGAGCGAGTTGCTGTTCCACGCGATACGCTCCATCTTCGCGCCCGCGCTGTTCCAGTAATAGAGCGCGCCGGGCTGCGACGGTGCGCCGACCTCGATCAGGAAACGGTCGCGCGCCCGGTCCCACGACACGATCCGCGCGCGCCGGTCGCCGACCGCCCTGTCGATGTCGTCCTGCAGTTCCTTCATCTTGGGATCGAACCAGACGTGGCGACGGAAGCGATCGGTCAGCGCCACGCCCGCCGCATCGTTCTCGGTCGCATTTTCGACGATCGAAACGACGTCATATCCCTCGATCCCGTACAGCTTCCTGCCGAGCTTGAGGTCGGGCAGCGTGACCTCATAGACCGAGGTGAAGCCGTCCTCGTCGTCGATCGCGATCGCCGTTCCGTCGGCGCGGAAGGTGACGGGGATGGTGATGGGGATGGTGATCCCGTCCTCGTCGCGCCGGACGCGCCGGGCGATCGGGCGGAACTCCTCGCGGTTGTTCGCGCGGTAGAGCAGCGAGGCGGCGCGGGTGGTGTCGTTATACTGGTATGCGGCGCGCACCTGCCCCTCGCCGTCGGCATACCAGTTGCGCACGTTGTTGCGCCCGGCGGCGACCTTGCGCGACTTGCCGGTCGATACGTCGACCTCGAACACGGCGGGGTCGAAATCCTCCAGCCGCTCGATCCCCGTCTGGCGCGACAGCAGGATGCGCGGGCTGCCGTCGTGCGCGACCCACAGCACGTCGTCGGCATACAGGCCCGACCTGTCCCAGTCGATGCGGTTGGTCGTCCGGAAATCGGCGCTGACCCCGATCGTCCGGGTGACATAGACTTCTTCGCCGAAGATCGTCTGCTGCGCGCCCAGGCCGACCACCAGCCAGTCGTCGTTGACCCAGCGCCACCAGTTGATGTCGGTATTCTCGGGCGTGCCGAGGAAGCCCGGCTTCTTGCCGCCGAACAGCGGGGTGACGGTCAGCACCTGGCGGCCCTGCACCGCCTGTTTCGACACGACCATCTCGCCGTTGGGCGACAGCTGGGGCGACTCGATCGCGGGCAGTTGCGCGAACACCTCGATCGGGACAGGGGCGGCGGGATCGGGGGCGGGTGCGGGCGTCTGTGCGGGCAGGGTGGTCGCGGCGGCGGCCAGCGCCAGTGCAATGGTCCGGTACGAAATCACGTCGATGCCCCCAGTTTCACCGGGGGCGGGGAAGGGCGGGCGTCCCCCGACGCCCGGCTCGATCCCGACATGCGCATCGCCCCCGCTGCGCATGTCGGCATAGTATCCGCCGCGCGGCGCGGTGCAAGCCGTTCAGCCCACGCCGCCGCCCGCCAGTGCGGTCAGCAGCAGCAGCGCGACGATGTTGGTGATCTTGATCATCGGATTGACCGCCGGGCCCGCCGTATCCTTGTACGGATCGCCCACGGTATCGCCGGTGACGGCGGCCTTGTGCGCGTCCGATCCCTTGCCGCCGTGGTTGCCGTCCTCGATGTACTTCTTGGCATTGTCCCACGCGCCGCCGCCGCTGGTCATCGAGATGGCGACGAACAGCCCGGAGACGATGACGCCCAGCAGCATCGCGCCCAGCGCCGCGAACCCCTGCGCCTGTCCCGCCACCGCGGTCACGAGGAAATAGACCGCGATCGGCGAGAGCACCGGCAGCAGCGAGGGCACGATCATCTCGCGGATCGCGGCGCGGGTGACGATGTCGACGGTGCGGCCATATTGCGGGCGGCTGGTGCCCGCCATGATGCCGGGATCGGCGGCGAACTGCGCGCGCACGTCCTCCACCACCGATCCCGCCGCGCGGCCGACCGCCGTCATGCCGAACGCGCCGAAGAGATAGGGGAGCAGCGCGCCCAGCAGCAGCCCGACGATGACGTACGGGTTGGACAGCGAGAAATCGACGGTCAGGTCGGGGAAGAACAGCTTCAGGTCGGTGGTGTACGCCCCGAACAGCACCAGCGCGGCGAGCGCGGCGGAGCCGATCGCATAGCCCTTCGTCACCGCCTTGGTCGTGTTGCCGACCGCGTCGAGCGCGTCGGTGCGGTGGCGCACCTCGTCCGGCAGGTTCGCCATCTCGGCGATGCCGCCCGCATTGTCGGTGACGGGGCCGTAGGCGTCGAGCGCCACGACCATGCCCGCCAGCGCCAGCAGCGCGGTGGCGGCGAACGCCACGCCGATGATCCCGGCGAGCTGATAGGCGGCGACGACCGCGACGACGATCACCAGCGTCGGCAGCGCGGTCGATTCGAGGCTGATCGCCAACCCCTGGATCACGTTGGTGCCATGGCCGGTGACGCTGGCGCGCGCGATCGACTTGACCGGGCGATAGGCGGTGCCGGTGTAATATTCGGTGATCCACACCAGCGCGGCGGTGACGCCGAGGCCGATCATCATGCACCAGAACAGGTCCATGCCGGTGAAGCTCTGGCCCGCGACCGGGGCCTGTGCGCCCAGCGCCCCTTCCACGGTCAGCGTGTCGCCGCCGGGATCGAGGAACCCCGCCCCGCCGATCACCGCGTTCAGATCGCCCAGCGCATAGCTGCACGCGACATAGATGGCGGGGACGGCGAGCAGCGCGGTGGTCCAGAACCCCTTGTACAGCGCGCCCATGATCGATTGCTTCGCGCCCAGCCGGACCATGTAGGTGCCGATGATCGACGTGACGATGCACACCCCGCCGACGATCAGCGGCAGCGCCATCAGCCGCAGCAGCTCCGCGGGCGGGGCCTGCACCAGCAGCGCGATCGACACCATCGTCAGGCCGATGGTGACGACATAGGTCTCGAACAGGTCGGCGGCCATCCCTGCGCAGTCGCCGACGTTGTCGCCCACATTGTCGGCGATGACCGCCGGGTTGCGGGGGTCGTCCTCGGGGATGCCCGCCTCGACCTTGCCGACGAGGTCCGCGCCGACGTCCGCCGCCTTGGTGAAGATGCCGCCGCCGAGCCGCGCGAAGATCGAGATCAGCGACGCGCCGAAGGCGAGCGCGGTCAGCACCTCGACCACCTCGCGGTCGCCGGGGCCATGGCCTGCCACCGCGACGAGGTACCAGAACACGCCGGCGATCGCGATCAGCCCCAGTCCCGCGACCAGCATGCCGGTGATCGCGCCCGAGCGGAAGGCGAGGGTCAGGCCGCCCTGCAACGAGGTCCGCGCCGCCTCGGCGGTGCGGACGTTGGCGCGCACCGAAATCTCCATGCCGACATATCCCGCAACGCCCGACAGGATCGCCCCGATCAGGAAGCCGACCGTGGACAGCGGCCCCAATGTCGGGAACAGCAGGATGGCGACGATGACGCCGACGATCGCGATCGTGCGATACTGCCGCCCGAGATAGGCCTTGGCCCCCTCCTGGATCGCCGAGGCGATGTCCTGCATCCGTTCGTTGCCGGGCGACGCGCGCAGCACCTGCGCGGCGGTGAGTGCGCCATAGAGCACGGCGATGATGCCGCACGCGATGGCGAGATAGACGATCGTCATACGTTCCAACCCCTCCCAAGTGGGGCCGCCCGGCTGTGTCGTCGGGTCGAACCCTGAAGCGACGGCAGCTTATGCCGATGGATGGGGGAGGCAAGGGCGGAATTGATCCTCCCCGGCACGGGGAGGGGGACCGCGCCCGCAGGGCGTTATGGCGGGGGATCGCCGCGAACGCGACGGTTGCGTGTGCGGACGCCCCCCTCCACCATGCTGCGCATGGTCCCCCTCCCCGTGCCGGGGAGGATCTAGCCGTGGAGCCAGCCGAGGCGTTCGGGCAGGGAAACCGTGTGGTCGCCGTCCGTCAGCGACAGCCCCTCACCCGCCATAAACCACCCGACCCGCGTCGCGGCGACCGGCGGCACCTCGCCCTGCGGCAACGCGAACAGCAGTTCGTAGTCGTCGCCTGCCGTCGCCGCCTGCAACGCATCAACGCCGTACGCCCGCAGCGCGTCCGACAGCGGCACCTGCGCCAGATCGATCGTCACCGCGCACCCGCTCGCCGTCGCCATGCGGGCGGCATCGATCAGCAGCCCGTCGGACACGTCCATCATCGCGCTGACATGGCCCGCCAAGGCCCGTCCCTCCGCCAGCCGGGGGACAGGGCGGCGATAGCGTGCCAGCAGGTGCGCCGGACCCGCCGCCCCTTGCGCGATCGCGAGGCCCGCGCCCGCATCACCGATCGTCCCCGTCACCCACAGCGCATCGACCGCCCGCGCCCCGCCCCGGCGCGGGGCGGCGGCGCTGCGTCCGATCGCGGTCAGCGACAGCATGCGCGGCGCGCCGGGCGGCAGCCGCACCGTGTCGCCGCCCAGCAGCGGGCAGGCGAAGGTCCGCAGCACCATGTCCAGCCCGGTCAGGAACGCCCGGTCCCAGCCGTCGTCGCCGATCGGATAGCCGAGCATCGCCCCCACCGGCACCGCCCCCTTGGCGGCAAGGTCCGACAGGTTGGTCGCGACCAGCTTCCACGCCACGTCCGCCGGGGGATCGTCGGGCAGGAAATGCACCCCCGCGACGATCATGTCCTTGGTCAGCACGAGGTCGCCCAGATGCGCCGCATCGTCGGCCAGCCCCAGCGCGCCGGGATGGAGCGGCAGGCGGCGCAGCGCGGCGATGAACTCGGCTTCGGTCATGGCGCCCGTGTTGCGCGAGCGAGCACCCCCAAGTAAAGCCCGCGAGCCCATGACCGATCCCATCATCATCGCCGTGCCCAAGGGGCGCATCCTCGACGAAGCCATGCCGCTGCTGGCGCGGGCAGGCGTCGTCCCCGAAGCGGCGTTCGGCGATCCCGACAGCCGGGCGCTGCGCTTCCGCACCGACCGCGCCGACATCGACCTGATCCGGGTGCGCGCGTTCGACGTGGCGACCTTCGTCGCGCATGGCGCGGCGCAACTGGGCATCGTCGGGTCGGACGTACTCGCCGAGTTCGACTATTCGGAACTGTACGCGCCGGTCGATCTGAAGATCGGCCATTGCCGCATCTCGGTCGCCGAACCTGCCGCCATGGCCGAGCGGGACGATCCGCGCGGGTGGAGCCATGTGCGCATCGCCACCAAATATCCCTATACCACCCGCCGCCACTTCGCCGCGCGGGGGGTGCAGGCGGAATGCGTCAAGCTGAACGGCGCGATGGAGCTGGCCCCGGTGCTGGGCCTCGCCCCGCGCATCGTCGACCTGGTGTCGTCGGGGCGGACGCTGAAGGAGAACGGCCTCGTGGAAGTCGAAACCATCGCCGAGGTGACGTCGCGCCTCGTCGTCAACCGCGCGGCGTTCAAGACCCGGCCGCAGGTCGTGCCGCTGGTCGAGGCGTTCCGCCGGGCGGTGGCGGCATGATCCGGCTGGATGCGGGCGCGCCGGGCTTCGCCGCCGACTTCACCGCGCTGGTCGAGGGACGGCGCGAGGCCGATAGCGATGTCGCGCGCGACGTGGCGGCGATCCTGCGCGCGGTGCGCGAGGAGGGCGACGCGGCGGTGCGCGCCTTTACCGAGAAATTCGACGGCCATGACCCGGACGCGACCGGCTGGCGGATCGAGCG
Source organism: Sphingomonas silueang (assembly GCF_040049155.1). Taxonomy (NCBI): domain Bacteria; kingdom Pseudomonadati; phylum Pseudomonadota; class Alphaproteobacteria; order Sphingomonadales; family Sphingomonadaceae; genus Sphingomonas; species Sphingomonas silueang. The sequence continues at coordinate 45,615 of NZ_JBDZDK010000021.1, read as the reverse complement.
CGCGACGTGCGACGCGGCGCTGGCCGGGCTGGACCCCGAACTGCGTGCAGCGCTGGAACTCGCGCACGACCGGATCGCCGCCTATCACGCGAAGCAGCGCCCGGAGGACCGCGACGAGGTGGACGCGGCGGGCGTGCGGCTGGGCGCGCGGTGGAGCGCGGTGGCGGCGGCGGGGGTCTATGTGCCCGGCGGTCGTGCGGCCTATCCCTCGTCGGTGCTGATGAACGTCGTGCCCGCGAAGGTCGCCGGGGTCGGGCGGATCGTGATGGTCACGCCCACGCCAAAGGGTGAGGTCAACCCGCTGGTGCTGGCCGCCGCGGCGCTGGCAGGCGTGGACGAGGTGTGGCGCATCGGCGGGGCGCAGGCGGTGGCGGCGCTGGCGTACGGCACCGACCGGATCGGCGCGGTCGATGTCGTGACCGGCCCTGGCAACGCCTGGGTCGCGGAGGCCAAGCGCCAGCTGTACGGCGTGGTCGGCATCGACATGGTGGCCGGGCCGTCCGAGATCGTCGTCGTGGCCGACGGGCGGAACGACCCGGCATGGATCGCCGCCGACCTGCTGAGCCAGGCCGAGCACGACCCGACCAGCCAGTCGATCCTGTTCACCGACGACGCCGCCTTTGCCGATGCGGTGGCGCAGGCGGTGGATGCCCAGATCGCCGAACTGGCGACGGCGCAGGTCGCGCGGGCGAGCTGGGATGCGAACGGGGCGATCGTGCTGGTCCCGACGCTGGCCGATGCGATGCCGCTGGTCGACCGGCTGGCGCCCGAGCATCTCGAACTGGCGGTGGACGATCCCGAGCCGCTGTTCGGCCAGGTCCGCAACGCCGGGTCGGTATTCCTCGGGCGGTACACGCCCGAGGCGGTCGGCGATTATGTCGCGGGGCCGAACCATGTGCTGCCGACCGGGCGGCGGGCGCGCTTCGCCTCGGGGCTGTCGGTGCTGGATTACATGAAGCGGACCAGCTTCCTCGGGCTCGACCGGGCGGCGTTGCAGCGGATCGGCCCGGCGGCGGTGACGCTGGCGGGGGCGGAGGGGCTGCCCGCACATGCGAAGTCGGTGGCGGTCAGGCTCGACGCGCCGGGCAAGGCGTAGCGAAGCAGCGCCGCGCCCCAAGGCGCGTCCGGCCGGCGGGGCTGCCAGCCCCGACCGACGACGCGGGCTTCGCCCGCGGCTCCCCCCGATTCGCCTCCCGAAGTTTACAAACTTTACACTAACGCCGGGTTTCGCGCCGTCGTGCGCGCGCGCCCCGCCGGACCGATCTTCGTCGGCCAGCCTGACACACCACCGCCGCTGTAGGAAAGCCCGTTCAACCCCCCTCGACTTCGCACGGCCCGCGCGGCTAGGGGGATGGCCATATGAACACGAAGAACTCCCGCCCGCGCGGTGCCCGTCAGGCCCGCGCCGCCGCCCGCCTTGCCGCGGTGCAGGCGCTGTACCAGCACGACATGGAAGCGACCCCGATCCCCGCGCTGCTCCACGAGTTCCACCAGCACCGGCTGGGCGCGACGATCGAGGAGGTCGAATATGCCGAGGCCGACGTCCATTTCTTCGACGATGTGGTCAAGGGCGTCGATGCCCGCCGCGACGAGATCGACGCGCTGATCGCGTCCAAGCTGTCGAGCGGGTGGACGATCGAGCGGCTGGACAAGCCGATGCGCCAGATCCTGCGCGCGGGCACCTATGAACTGCTCGCCCGGCCCGACGTGCCGGTGGCGGCGGTGATCAGCGAATATCTCGACGTGGCCGACGCCTTCTACGACCGGCGCGAGAAGGGGTTCGTCAACGGCCTGCTCGACGCGGTGGCGAAGGTGGTGCGGGGATGACGAAGCGGGGGGCTCGCCTCCCCCCGTTCGTCCCGAGCGAAGTCGAGGGACGTGCCGCACGTACCGCGCCCGGTGTCTCGACTGCGCTCGACACGAACGATGGGGGATGGTTTCCCTGCATCGGCATCCGTTGACCCGAACCGATGGCACGCTGCTGCTACCGCACGAACGCCAGCGCCGCGACCGCCAGCATCGCCAGCAGCCCCACGCAGAGATAGCGCAGCGGCCGCCAGCGGATCAGCAGGTACAGCGCCGCCACGATCCCCGCCGCGGTCAGCAGCAGCAGCGCCAGCCCCTGCACCATGCCGGTACCGATGCCGTTGCCCGCGGGATCGCTGTCGGTGATGCGGGTGTTCAGCCCGATCGCGCCTGCGATCGCGCACCAGCCGGTCAGCGCCCACATGCCCCAGGTGAGCGGCGCGGGTCGCCACCACGGGCCGGGGGCGGGGTCGCTCACGGATAGCTGACCGTCTTGGGGATTTCGGGGATGGGGATGAATTCCGCCGCATCGCCCGGCACCTTGGGAAAGCGGCCCGCCTTCCAGTCGGCCTTCGCCTGATCGATCCGGTCGCGGCGCGACGACACGAAATTCCACCAGACGTGACGCGGGGTCGTGAACGCCTCGCCGCCGCACAGCATCACCCGCGCGCCGCCTGACGAGCGCAGCGTAGCGGCGATGCCGGGGCGCAGGACGTAGAGCGTCATCGGTTCGAGGCCCACGCCGTCCAATGCCGCATCGCCGTGCGTCAGGTAGAGCGCGCGCTCGTCCGCACCTGCGTCGATGGGGATCGCCCCACCCGCATCGAGCACGATATCGGCATAGATGGTCGCGGCATATTGCGTCGTCGGCGCGGACACGCCCCACAGATCGCCCATCACCACCCGCGCGCTGGCCCCGCCGCCGGTGACGATCGGCAGCCGGTCCGCCTCGACATGCTCGAACGCGGGGTCCATTTCCTCCTGCGCCTCGGGCACCGCCAGCCACGTCTGGATGCCCGAGAGCAGCGGACCGCCCGCGCGCTCGTCGTCCGGGGATCGTTCCGAATGGACGATGCCGTGCCCTGCCGTCATCAGATTGACCGCGCCCGGCTCGATCCGGGCATGGGTGCCCAGCGAGTCGCGATGGTCGATCGCCCCGCCGAACAGATAGGTGACGGTGGCGAGGTTGATGTGCGGATGCGGGCGCACGTCGATGCCCTGACCCGGATCGAGTTCCGCCGGGCCCATCTGGTCGAAGAAGATGAACGGGCCGACCATCGTCCGCGTCCGGGTCGGCAGGGTGCGATGGACCTTGAACCCGCCGAGGTCGTGCGTGACCGGCGCGATCGTCTGGAGGAAGAAGCGGTCGTTTTCCATCAGTCGGCGTCCAGTTCGGGATAGTGGCGGAAGATGCCGTCGTTGTTGAACGGCAAACGCCGGTCGCTGGCAAGATAGTGTGCGATTCCCGGCAGTTCGCGCACCCGGTCGTGCAGCGCGACCAGCGCGGGCACCTCGCGTTCGAGGGCCGCCATCCGCCGGGGAAAGGCATAGCGCAGCCCCGCGACGAGCTGGAACAGCGAGGTGTCGACATAGGTCCAGCGATGGTCGATCGCCCAAGGCCCGGCGTGGCCGGTGATCGCATCCTCGAAATAGCCGAGGAATTTGGGCAGGCGTTCCTCGCGGAACTGCCGCGCGGCGCGCGCCGCCTCGGCACGTTGTTCGTGATACCAGGCGCCGACCGCGACCGGGTGGTGCACATCGTGCACCTCCGCCACCAGATCGGCGATGGTCAGCTGCAACTGGTTCGCCCACAGCCGGTCGCGCATGTTGGAGAGCGCAAGGTCGTGGCGCTCGCCCAGATATTGCAGGATGCCCGCGACCTGCGCGATCACCAGCCCGTCGAGTTCGAGGAACGGCGGGGCGAAGGGGGCGCGGGCAGCCTCTGCCATGCGCCGTTGCATCGCCGCGACGCCCTGTTCGCGGGCGCAGTCGACATAGTCGATCCCGGCCCCTTCGAGCGCGAGGCGGACGAATTCGCCGCGCCCCTGGATCGTCGGCCAGTACCACAGGCGATAGGTCAAGCATTCTCTCCCGGTGCGCGGGCGCGGATCGCCAGCGCGTGTATCCGGGTGGCCAATAGGTCGGCGAGCGCGCGGTTGACCAGCCGTTGCCGCGCGACCCGCGACTGGCCCGCGAACGCCGCCGCCGCGATATCGACCGAGAAATGCGATTCGCCGGTGCCGTCGTCGCCCATGTGCCCGGCGTGATGATGGCTGTCGTTGGTGACGGTCAGCGACACGGGATCGAGCGCGGCGCGCAGGCGGTCGGCGATGATATCGGCAAGGGGGGTGCGGGGCGGAGCGGTGGTGCTGTCGGTCATGCCCCCTTATATAGTCGCTTTTGCCAAAGGGAGTCGCGTGGCGCGCGAGAAGATCAGCAAGGACCGCCCCGGTGCCCGGTTCCACGGGCGGGTGGAAGCGAACGGGCGGCGGTGCGAGGCGCCGGGCTGCGACGCGGCGGGCGAGTTCCGCGCGCCGCGCCGCGACGGCGGGGGGCAGGGCGACGGCCCGAACGCCTATCGCTGGTTCTGCCTCGACCATGTCCGCGCGTTCAACGCGGGCTACAACTATTTCGCGGGGATGACCGCCGAGGAGATCCACGACGCGCAACGCCCCTATGCCGGGTGGGAGCGCGAGACGCGGGCGTTCGCCCGGAACGGCGCCGATCCGGCCCCGGCGTGGAGCGACTTCGCCGATCCGCTCGACGCGATCGGCGCGACGATCCGCGGGCGCGCGGCGGCACGCGCCGCCGGGCGCGCGGAGCGGCAGGACGGGCGTCCGCTGTCGCCGGCGGATCGCTCCGCGCTGAAGGTCATGGGGCTGGCGGTCGATGCCGACCGGACGCATCTGCGCAAACGCTATTCGGAACTGGTCCGCCGGTTCCACCCCGACCGCAACGGCGGCGACCGCAGCCACGAGGCGGCGTTGCAGAAGGTGATCGCGGCGTATCAGCAGCTCAAGGGGTCGCGCGCCTTCGCCTGACACGACGACGCCCGCCCCGTCGGGTGACGGAGCGGGCGTTGCACCTAGGGTCTGATCCGCTCACGCGGATGCGGTGCCGGCCCGGCACCGCCTAGGACGTCAGCGCGCCGCGACCTGCGCGTTGCTGCCGGTCAGCGGCTTGGCGATGCGGAAGCGGACCTGACGGCCGTCGACGTCGCCGGTGACGAGGCGGTCGCGGACCACGAAGCGGAACGGTTCGCCGCTGTTCTTGATCGTGCCGGTCAGCACGGTCGCGCCGTCGGCGGTGACGCTGCGGTCGTAGTTGAAGGTGTAGCCGTCGCGGCTGATCTCGTTCGCCTGTGCGGCGAGGGTGGGAACCAGCAGGCCGGTGGCGACCAGGGCGACACGAAGGGCGGCGGCAACGACGAAAGCGCGCATGATGTTTCTCCGGTGGTGGTGGGATCGGCGCTCCGCTCGCGCCGTTTCGTTGCCGGAGATATGCCGTTGTGCAGTGCGATATCGCAACTGCACAGGTTTTCATCGTAATTGCAAAAACCGAAATCGTTATTCGGGAAGGAAGTGGCTCACCACGTCGCGCGCCAGCCGCGCCGGGCGGCGGGTGATCGAATCGAGCGAGCACCAGGTGCTCTTCACCTCGGCCAGCACCTCCTCGCCCCGGCGGATCAGCGTCGAGAAATAGGCGCGCACCCCCTCGACCCGTTCGGCGACCACGGTCGCGACGATCTCGTCGTCGAGGAAGGCGGGGCGGCGATAGGTGATCTCATGGCGGAGCGCGACCCACAGGTGGCGCGCGACCGCCTCGGCCGGGGCGGTGCGCTCCCAATAGGCGACCACCGCGTCCTGTACCCACGACAGGTACACCGCGTTGTTGACATGACCCATATGGTCGATGTCGCCGGGATTGACCGCGAGCGGATGCTGGTGCGCCATGGGGATATGCTGGGCGCTATTGACATGACTGTCAATGCGCGTCGTGGCTCAGCCCCGATGGAGCGTTGCTGCCATGCTGCCGTTCGTCATTCCCGCGCAGGCGGGAATCCATAGACGCTGCCGTTTCGGATCGATCACGACCGACATGGTGTATGGCTTCCCGCCTGCGCGGGAATGACGGGAGGATCAGCGCTTCCCCACCACGCTTTCGGGCAGGTCCTTGCCGAACACCCGCTGGTAATATTCCGCCACCAGCGCGCGTTCCGCCTCGTCGCACTTGTTCAGGAACGACAGGCGGAAGGCGAAGCCGACATCGCCGAAGATCAGCGCGTTCTGCGCCCAGGTGATGACGGTGCGCGGGCTCATCACGGTCGAGATGTCGCCGTTGACGAAGCCGCGGCGGGTCATGTCCGCCACGCGGACCATCTTCTCCACCGTCTCCTTGCCGCCGACCTTGTCGTATTCGCCCGACTTGGCGAGCACGATCCGCGCCTCGGTGGCGGCGGGCAGGTAGTTCAGGGTCACGACGATGTTCCAGCGGTCCATCTGGCCCTGGTTGATCTGCTGCGTGCCGTGATACAGGCCCGAGGTGTCGCCCAGGCCCACGGTGTTGGCGGTGGCGAACAGGCGGAAGTACGGGTTGGGGCGGATCACGCGGTTCTGGTCGAGCAGCGTCAGCTTGCCCTCCGTTTCCAGCACGCGCTGGATCACGAACATCACGTCGGGGCGCCCGGCGTCATATTCGTCGAACACCAGCGCGGTCGGCGTCTGGAGCGCCCAGGGGAGCAGCCCCTCGCGGAATTCCGTGACCTGCTGCCCGTCCTTCAGCACGATCGCGTCGCGCCCGATCAGGTCGATGCGGCTGATATGCGCGTCGAGGTTGATGCGGATGCACGGCCAGTTGAGGCGCGCCGCGACCTGTTCGATATGGGTCGACTTGCCGGTGCCGTGATAGCCCTGCACCATCACCCGCCGGTTGAAGGCGAAGCCCGCGAGGATCGCGAGCGTCGTGTCGGGATCGAACACATAGGCCGGATCGGCATCGGGCACGCGCTCGTCGGCGACCGAGAAGGCGGGGACTTCGAGATCGCTGTCGATCCCGAAGACCTCGCGCACCTGCACCATCTTGTCCGGCGCGGCGAGGATGGTGGTGTCGCTGGTCTGGGGCGGGGTGTCGGTGATGCTCATGCGGGCCTTTCGCTGCCCCGGCAGGGGGCGGGTCGCGCGTCTGATAGGACGAACCGGGGGTGCGGCTCAACCGGGTTGGTCGGGGGAGAGGAACGGGGCGGGCGGGGGCGGGGTTCCGTCCGCTTTACTCCCCGCCCTGTCAGGGCGGGGCGTCCGATCAATAGGCGATCCGCCACAGCCGCAGCGGCGATCCCTTCGGCAACGGCACCGGGGTCAGCCAGTCGAACCGCTCGCCCTTCGCCAGCCGTCCGTAGAAGCCGTCCGGCGACCGCGCGCGATAGTTGGTCGTCTCCGCCATGTTGGGGCAGGTGAGCAGATAGGTCGCGCCGTGGCGCTGCGCGATCCGGCGGAACAGCGCCGGATCGCCCTGGAACGCATGATGCACGTCGAGGATCGCGTCGCCGTTGCGGTGATACGGCCCGGTGATGCCGTCGTGATGCGTCGCGACGATCAGCCGCGGCCCCAGATCGACATGGGTGAACATGACGGCGGGCGGCAGGCGGTCGAGCGCCTGCAACGCGGGCAGGCTGGCGCAGCGGGCGCCGGCGCGCAGCACCAGCTTCGTCCGCGCATCGGGCGGGTCGATCCGGAATCGCTGCACGATCAGGCTGACGGCGGTGCTGGAGAGCAGCAGGAACGCCGCCACCGTGCCGCCGACGCGCACCAGCGGGCTGCGGTGCGTCAGCAACCACGGCACCACGATCCATGCCAGCGCCACCGTGCCGGGCACCGCCAGCAACTGCGCGGCGGGGCCGGAGCGGATCTGCCAGAACAGCATGGCGACCGCAAAGGCGGTGAACAGCGCGACCGCCGCCCAGCCGACGACCGCCGCCGACCGCCGTGCCCGCCATGTCGCATAGAGCGCGCCGACCAGCCCGACGAGCGGCCCGGTCACGATCGGCAGGATCGTGCGCCACGGCATGGCATATAGCGGCTTGGCCTCGCGCACGTTGTTCAGCCAGATGCGCGTCAGTTCGTCCGACACGCCTTCGGGCCGGTGGAGGCAGTTGGGGAAGAGCGTGGCGAAGGTCGCCGCCAGCGCGCCGCCCGCCACCAGCGCCAGCACCAGCCGCAGCCACAACGCGCGGGGATTGGCCCATGCCAGCAGCACCAGCAACGCCCCGCCCGCGACCACCGCCGACAGCCATACCGGGGTCAGCGCGTCGCAGCGCATCGCGTAATTGGCGTTGGAGGCGAAGGCGACGAACCCGCCCGCATTGCCCCCGGCCAGCACCGCGCCATAGACCGCCAGCCGCCGCGACTCGGCGCGGTCCCACACCCAGCGCAGCGCGACGATCGCCCCGGCCATGCCGCAATAGGGCAGCAGTTCCAGCCCGATGTTGAGCGACACCGCCGACGACAGCGCGACCGCAAGCCCGCCGCGCGCGCGCTTCGGATCGGCCAGCCCCGCAACGGTCCACGCAAGGCAGGCGAGCTGCCAGCCGTGATGGTCGATCCGCTCGGGCATGAACATCAGCAGCGTCGACGAACAGCCGAGCAGGAAGATCACCGCCAACGGCCATGCCATCGGCGCGACCAGCCGCCGCACCGTCACCGCCAGCGCGACCATCGCCACCCCCATCGGCAGCAGCGGCGCGATGCCCACCGCCAGCCGCTCCGCCCATGCCGTGCCCGCAAAGGGTTTCAGCAGCAGGATCAGCGCGGCGATCGGCAGGTCGACGATCCGCGACCAGTGGATGTCGAGGCCGCCGGGCGGGTTCAGCCGGTATTGGCGCAGGTCGTACCACGCCTGCCCGTTCAGCCACGCGCGGACCTGCATCAACCGCATGTTGTCGTCGGTGTCCGACAGCGCCAGCCAGTGCACCGCGTTCCAGCGGTTCCACAGGAAGTACGCGGCAAGCACGGCCCAGGCGAGCAGCGCCCAGCGCAGCCAGTGGCGCTCCAGACCCTGTGGCAGCGTGGCTCGGTCGTTCAAAATCGCTTCCCCCGGCACGCGGACCATTCTACGGCGCATGTCCAAGCGTCGCGCTGTATCGCACGGCGCGCAAAGGGCAAGACGTGGACGCGGTGACCGGACGGATCGAACGATTGCGGGACAGCGGCGTGCTGGGGCAGCTCGTGCGCTTCGGCATCGTCGGGCTGCTCTCGACCGGCATCTATTCGGCGGTGTATCTGCCGCTGGTCTATTGGGTGCTGCCCGCTGGCCGCGCGTTCCTCGCGGTGCCGCCCGCCTTCCTCGTCGCCGCCGCCTTCGGCTTCTTCGCGCATGGCCGCTGGAGCTTTCAGGGGCATGGGAGCCGCGATGCGGGCGCGGTGCAGCCGGTCAAGTTCATGGTGGTGCAGGGGTTCGGCATGGTGCTGAACGCGCTGTTCACGCTGGTGCTGGCCGACTGGATGGGGCTGGCCGAATGGGTGCCGCTGGTGCCCGCGATGCTCGTCACCCCCTTCGCCACCTTCGCGCTCAACCGTACATGGGTATTCGGATAAGATGGACCGCATCGTCTATGACCGCATGGCGGCGCATGATTCCACGCACTGGTGGTATCGCGCGCGGCGCGAGATCCTCGCCGATTATGTCGAGCGCTACGCCGGGCTGAAGCCGGGCGCGCGCATCCTCGAGATCGGCTGCGGCACCGGGCACAACCTGCCGATGCTGGGCGCGTTCGGGACGGTCGACGCGATCGAGATCGATCCGGCGGCGCGCGCCATCGCCAGCGAACGGCTGGGCAAGCCGGTCGGCACCGCGCCGCTGCCGGGGCTGGACGGCGTGACCGCGAAGTACGACATGATCGCCGTGCTCGACGTGGTCGAGCATATCGAGGACGATGTGGCGACGTTCCGCGGCATGGCCGACCGGCTGGCGCCGGGCGGCAAGATCCTCGTCACGGTCCCGGCACACCAGTGGATGTGGAGCGCGCACGACGTGGTGAACCATCACCACCGGCGCTATTCCAAGGCCACGCTGGCGAAGGCGATCGCGGATGCGGGGCTGCGCCACAACGGCCTGCGCTACTTCAATTCGCTGCTGTTCCCGGCGGCGGTGGCCGCGCGGGTCGCGGGCAAGCTGACCGGGAAGGACGACAGCGACGATTCGCCGCCGCCGGGGCCGCTCAACAAGGCGTTCGAGGCGATCTTCCGGCTGGAGCGCCATCTGGTCGGGCGGGTGCCGCTGCCGCCGGGGCTGTCGATCGTGACGCTGGTGGAGCGGGGGTAGGGGCGTCCGGCGCGCTAAGCCGTAGACCAGTATCGCATCGGCTCATGTCACCGCTCAGTCAGGATCGCGCTGGTGGTGGAAACCATGTCAGATGTCCATGCGCCAATAACCTCGGAAGACGAAACCGAGTTGGATCAGGGCAACCATGGCAAACGCGACTGCACACGCACGGTGCAACGCGCTGTGGATGTCGCCAGTCAAGACGCCATAGGCGATACCTATCCACGCTGGGACACCTACGAACACGGCAAGATAGCGAGCCCATATGGGTTGGACGCTCCAGTGGCCTTCCGCCAGCGTCTGGGGCTCTTCCTTGGCGAACAGCTTCAAGCTCGATTCCTCCACGATTTGCGGATGATGTCAGCCTGCCGCCCACGCGGCAATCGCATTCCGCTCTATGGGTTCACGGCCTGATTGCCGGATCAGCCGTTCTTACACCGTATTTCGTCATTCCCGCGCAGGCGGGAATCCATAGCCGCCGACGCTTCCTGACCGGTTCGTGACGGCAGCGCATATGGACTCCCGCCTGCGCGGGAGTGACGAGAAGGGGGGCGACGATCGCCCTCTACCCACGCTTCCGCCCCCACCGCCACTTCGGCCCCGCCGACTGCAACACCCCGCGCCGGAACAGCCGCGCGCCGAGCGTGATCGTCAGCGTCACCCACAGCAGCTGCCACGCGATCGCCGCCAGATGCGGCCACACCGCGCCGTCGGTCGCCGCGCGCGCCGCCATGGCGAAGGGCGAGCTGAACGGGAACAGCTGTGCCGCGGTCGCCACCCAGCTGCCCGGATTGCTGACCGCCGCCAGCGCGAAGCCGAACATCGCCATCTGGAAGATGGTGATGGGCAGCGACAGCATCTGGATTTCGCGCGGCGTGGATGCCTGCGCGCCGATCGTCAGGAACACCGATCCCAGCAGCATATAGGCCATGGTGAAATAGACGATGTAGAGCGCGGCGAAGGCGGGGAAGCCGAGCGCGGGAACGATGCCCGCCAGCCCCTGCGCCATCTCCGGCGGCAACAGCGCGCCGATGTTCGCGCCGACCGTGACCCAGAAGGCGAGGAACAGTACCGCCACCCCGAACATGCCGATCAGCTTGCCGAGGAACACCGATTCGAGCGGCACGGCGGCGGCGAGCACCTCGATCACCTTGTTCGAGCGTTCCTCCGCCATGGTGCCGACCGCCTGTCCGGCAAGCATCAGCGTGACGACGAACAGCGTGACCACCGCGAAGAACCCCGCCGCATTCTTGCCGCCGAGCGAGGTGCTGCTGCGCGCCACGCGGGTGAAGGTCGGGCGCGACAGCTTCGTGGGGCCCAGCCCGCTGCGCACGTCGCGGGTCGCCGCCTCCGCCAGCATCGCCAGATAATCGGCGGTGGTCGAGGTGACATTGGCATGCACCAGTTGCGGCCGATCGAGCGGGCCGTAGAGGACCGAGGGCACGTCGATCGTCGGATCGGCCAGCAGCGCGCGCGCCTGCGCCGCCGGATCGGCGGCGGGGGCGACCGTCACCAACGGAGGAAAGGCACGGTCGCGCGCGGGGATGCCGGGGCGGATGCGCGCGTCGGCGGCGCGCAGCCGCGCGGCGTCGGCGGGGGCGGCGATGGCGTAGATGCGCTCCTTGCCCGCCGCGCCCTTGCCCACGGTGGCGGCACCCAGCCCGCCGACCGCGCCGAACCCGGCGAACAGCAGCGGGGCGAGCAGGAACAGCAGGAACATCGGCGTCATCACCGTGGCGGTGAAATCCCGCCTTGCGATGGTCAGCGTCTGGCGGACCAGCTTGCGCGCGCCGCTCATGCCGCCTGCTCCGCCGCCGCTTCGCCGACGATGCGGACGAAGGCATCGTGCAGGCCCGGCCGTTCGATCGACAGCCCCGATATGCCGTGCCCCGCGTCGATCAGCCGCACCAATATCCCCTCGATCCCCTCCGGCGGCAGGGTGAAGCGCCAGCCGCCGCCGCGCGACGCATCGACCGGCTGCGCATCGGCGGGCAGCAGCGCGGCGATGGCGGGCGAGGGATGGTGCGGCACATAGTGCGCCTTCATCGGCAGCATCGCGCGGGCATCGTCCACCGTGCCCTCGAACCGGCGCTTGCCGCCCGCGATGATGCACAGGCGATCGCACAGCCGTTCGGCATGGGCCATGACATGGGTCGAGAACAGGATCGTCGCCCCCCGGTCGCGCTCGGCACGGATCAGCGCCTCCAGCCGTTCCTGATTGACCGGATCGAGGCCGGAGAAGGGTTCGTCGAGCACGAGGAATTCGGGCGCATGGACGACGCTGCCGAGCAGCTGGACGAACTGCGCCATGCCCTTGGACAGCTTGCGGATCTTGCTGTCGGCGGCGTGGCCGAGGCCTGCCGCCTCCAGCATCTCGCCCGCGCGCTTGCGCCCCTGCGACCAGTCCAGCCCGCGCAGCGCACCCATGAAGGCGATCGCCTCGCGCGCCTTCATGCCGGGATAGAGGCCGCGTTCCTCGGGGAGGTAGCCGACCCGGTCGGATGCGTCGCGGGGCGCGGCGTACCCGAGCAGGCTGCGATGCCCCTCGTCGGGTTCGATGATGCCGAGCAGCATGCGCAGCGTCGTCGTCTTGCCCGCGCCATTGGGGCCGAGCACGCCGTACACCGCACCGGTCGGCACGTTCAGGTCGATCCCGTCGACCACGCGCCGGTCGCCGAACCGCTTGACCAGTCCGGTGGCGCTGAGCGCCCAAGCATCGCCGTCCAACGCCATCCCCCCTGTCGCCGGGACTTCAGCACCGGACGATTACAGGGTAGCGGGGAGTGATGCGCCAGCACAAGGCCCCCCCCGGCGATATCGCCGATGCGATCCGCGCGAAGGCGGCGGAGCTGGGCTTCGTCGCCTGCGGCATCGCGCGCGCCGATGCCGCGCCGCGCACCGCCGAGCGGCTGCGCCAGTGGCTGGACGAGGGGCGGCACGGATCGATGATCTGGATGGAGGAACGCAGCCAACAGCGCGGCTCGCCCAAGGGGCTGTGGGGCGAGGTGCAAAGCGTGATCGCGCTCGGCATGAGCTATGCCCCCGCCGTCGATCCGCTGGCGCTGGAAGGCGTGGGGGATCGCGGGCGCATCTCGGTCTATGCGCAGGGCGGCGATTACCACGATGTGGTCAAGAAGGCGTTGAAGGCGCTGGGCCGCTGGCTGGCGCAGAGTGCGGGATGCGACCTGAAAGTGTTCGTCGATACCGCGCCGGTGATGGAGAAACCGCTGGCGGAGGCGGCGGGGCTGGGGTGGCAGGGCAAGCATACCAACCTTGTCAGCCGCGATCATGGCAGCTGGCTGTTCCTCGGGGCGATCTATACCACGCTCGACCTGACGCCCGATCGGGCGGGGCGCGACAGTTGCGGATCGTGCGATGCGTGCCAGCGGGCGTGCCCGACCGATGCGTTCCCTGCACCCTATCGCCTCGATGCCAGGCGCTGCATCTCCTATCTGACGATCGAGCATGCCGGGCCGATCCCGGTCGAGTTCCGCGAACGCCTGGGCAACCGCATCTATGGCTGTGACGATTGTCTCGCGGTGTGCCCGTGGAACAAGTTCGCCGCGCATGCCGCCGCGAACCGCGCCTTCGCCGCGCGGGCGGAGTTCGCCGCGCCCCGCCTCGCCGACCTGCTGGCGCTGGACGATGCGGCGTTCCGCGAGGTGTTCCGCGGATCGCCGATCAAGCGCATCGGGCGTAATCGCATGGTGCGCAACGCGCTGATCGCGGCGGGGAACAGCGGCGATGCGGCGCTGGTCGCGCCGGTCGCGGCGCTGCTGGGCGATGCCGACCCGGTAGTGGCGGAGGCGGCGGCGTGGGCGATGGCCGCGCTGTCCGCCGCGCCGCAGCGATCGGAGGCGTGAGGACGGCAGGGGGGGGCGGCTCCCGGACCGGTCGACATCGAGCGGGAGCGGGGATGAAACTCCCCGCCCTTGTCGGGATTTCCGTGCGACAGTCCAAGGCCAACCCTTGATCCTGCCGTACCCCCGCGCAGGCGGGGGTACGGAAAAGGGCTTTCGCAGAAGAATTCTTGTCGGGGGAGGAGAGGGACCGAGCCGGTTGCTGCGTGTCGATCGGCCCTAGCCGTCGCTGACCCGGCGCGCCTTGATCGCGCGCCATGCCGGTTCGGCGCGGTCGTTCTTGATGACGATCGTCTCGACCTCGTCGAATTCCTCTAGTTCCAGCGCCTCGCTGACCGAGACGGGATAATAGACCGATTCGTCGTTGTCGGCACGGATGCCATAGGCACCCCGGCCTTCGAGGCTGGAGGTGATGAAGCAGATGGCCTTGCCCGCCATGCAGGTTCCTTCCGGGTTAGATATCCTAGCTACGTAGCGTTGATGCCGCGGCGCACCACGACGGCAAGGACCATGCGCGCGTTGCGGGCGGGGTTCAAGCGGATGCGCGGCATGCCTGGGACGGATCGACCTTCAGCGATACGCATGCACTTTCGTCATTCCCGCGCAGGCGGGAATCCATAACCGCTGACGTTTCGACCGGATTCGCGACGCTGGCGCATATGGACTCCCGCCTGCGCGGGAGTGACGACAAGGAAATGGAGCGGTTTTCTTGCCTAGCGCGCTAACGGCTCGCGCGCGACGCCCGTGCGCGTCCTTCCGCCCGGCGGGCGTCGACCAGCCCGCGCAGGTTCAGTACCGCGCCGTCCTGCTGCGTGCCGACCCCGTTGGCGACCCCGAACGACGACCCCGCGATCGCGCGGGCCTGTGCGCGCAGTTCGCGCCCTTCGCGGCGGGTGAGTTCGCCGCGCCGCACCCCCTCGCGGATCGAACGGTCGATGCGGCGCGTCTCGCGGCCGCGCTGGAAGGCGGCGGGATCGACCGGGCGGAGGGGCCGCGTCTCGACGCTGCGCCCCCCGTCCCAGATCTGCGCCGGAGCGGGCGCGGCGAGCAGCATCAGGGGCAGCAGGAGGGCGAGACGCATCGGCGGTTCCTCGGCGGGGGTGCGCCATCGTAGCGCAGATCGACCTTCAGCGATATGCGTGGATTTTCGTCATTCCCGCGCAGGCGGGAATCCATAACCGCTGACGTTTCGACCGGATTCGCGACGCTGGCGCATATGGACTCCCGCCTGCGCGGGAGGGACGACAGGAAAGCGGATCGGCTTTCCTGCTTCGGCGAACGGAATGTCGATCGGGCCGAGCGCGGGGGCGGCGCGCAATCGACTCCGGCTTTTCCTGCGCTGCGGCATGGGGTAACGCACCCTCCCATGATCCGTCCCGCCCTCTCCGTCGTCGTGCCCTGTTACAACGAAGCCGCCTGTCTCGACGTGCTGCACGCGCGCGTGTCGGCGGCGGTGCGCGCGGTCGTCGGCGACGATCACGAGATCGTGCTGGTCAACGACGGGTCGCGCGACCAGAGCTGGGCGGTGATGGAGCGGCTCGCCGCCGCCGATCCGCGGCTGGTGGCGATCAACCTGTCGCGCAACCACGGCCACCAGCTGGCGCTGACCGCCGGGCTGGACCTGTGCGCGGGCGAACGCATCCTCATCATCGACGCCGACCTGCAGGACCCGCCCGAGCTGATCGGCGACATGCTGGCAAAGATGGACGGCGAGGGGGCCGACGTGGTGTATGCCGTCCGGCGCAAGCGCGAGGGCGAGACCTTCTTCAAGAAGCTGACCGCGTCGCTGTTCTACCGCGTGCTCGACCGGGTGACGGACACGCCGATCCCGCTCGACACCGGCGATTTCCGGCTGATGAGCAGGCGCGCGCTGGATGCGTTCCTGTCGCTGCCCGAACAGGCGCGCTTCATCCGCGGGATGGTGGCGTGGGTCGGCTTCCGGCAGGTGCCCTTCCCCTATGACCGCGACGAGCGGCTGGCGGGCGAGAGCAAATATCCGCTGGGCAAGATGATCCGCTTCGCACTCGACGCGGTGACGGGTTTCTCCACCGCGCCGCTCCGGCTCGCCAGCCATCTGGGGCTGGTGCTGACCGCGCTGTCGCTGCTGCTGTTCGCCTATATCGCCGTGGGCTGGATTTCGGGGAGCGCGGTGCAGGGCTGGACCTCGACGATGCTGGTCGTCGTGTTCCTCGGCGCGGTGCAGATGTTCGTGCTGGGGATGATCGGCGAATATCTCGGGCGGCTGTATGTCGAATCGAAGCGGCGGCCGCTGTATCTGGTCGCCGATGTCGCCGGGCCGGTGAAGGGCCGCGCGAGCCTGGGGTATCGTGCGGGCGATCATGGCGAGGTGACGGTGGCGCCGGTGCTGCCCGAGGTGGGGCAGTAGGGGGTTTTCACGCGAAGGCGCGAAGGCACGAAGAAGGTTTTAGCCGCGCAGAGACGCGGAGGCGCGGAGCCGCTGTGTTCGCGGCGCAGCCGCTCTCCATCATTGCCGCAGGAGATACAGCCGCTGGCGCGGCGGAGCGATCCACTGACGCAACCTCTTTGCGCTTCCGCGTCTCTGCGCGAACCATCCCTTCTACTTCTTCGCGTCTTCGCGCCTTCGCGTGGAAACCCGAAAATTCAAACCTCCGCCCAGCGGCGCAGCAGGTTGTGGTACACGCCGGTCAGTTCGATCACCGAACGGTCGCCGTGCCCCAGTTGCCCGGCCAGCCGCTGGATCGCGCGGTCCATGTCGAACAGGATGCGGCGTTCGCCGTCGCCGCGCACCATCGACTGGATCCAGAAGAACGACGCGACCCGCGCCCCCCGCGTCACCGGTTCGACCCGGTGGAGCGACGAGGCGGGATAAAGGACCATGTGCCCGGCGGGCAGCTTGACCGACTGGATGCCGAACAGGTCCTCGATCACCAGCTCGCCGCCGTCATAGTCGGCGGGGTCGGACAGGAACAGCGTCGCCGACAGGTCGGAACGGATGCGGAAGTCGCTGCCGCGCTGGATGCGCACCGCATTGTCGACATGCGCGCCGAACGCCTGCCCCCCGGCATAGCGGTTGAACAGCGGCGGAAAGACCTTCGCGGGCAGCGCCGCCGCGACGAACGGCGGGCAGCGCCCCAATGCGTCGAGCACCCGCCCGCCGCCCTCGCGCGCCGCCGCCGATCCTTCGGCCAGTTGCGCATTGCGCTTGGCCAGCGCCGATTGCGGGCCGGAGGTGACGTTGCCGTCCACCCAGTCGCCGCCGTCGATCAGCGCGCGCAGGTCGGCGACGCCTCGGGCGTCCAGCACGTCGGGAATTGCGATCAGCATGGGAAGGGCTCCTTCCGGACGAAAAGGGCCTGTCCCCGGCGGGGAACCGGGAACAGGCAGGGTCTGACGCGAGGCGGGGGCTGCCCGGTCAGAAGCTCTTGAACACGCTCAGCACCGCCTGTCGCCGGTCGCCGGGCATCGCCCAGCCGCCGGTGACGACGCCGGTCGTGGCATTCACGTTGTTGCGCACGTTCACGACATAGCGTTCGTCGGTCAGGTTCTGCACGTTGAGTTGCAGGCTCCACCCCTGACCGATCGTGTAGCCGAGATAGGCGCGGTGGATCAGATAGTCGTCCGCCTCGGTCGCACGCGCATTGGCGAGGTTGGGCGCATAGGTGGTGAAGCTGCCCTGGTAGGTGAGGCCGTAGCCCAGCTCCAGTCCGAACGGCAGCCGCCATGTGCTGAACAGGCTGCCCGAATGCTCCGGCGTCTGGACGAGGCGCGCGCCCGCCTGCGGATCGGGGTTCGCCGCGCTGTTGCCGCAGCCGGTGCGGCCCGGATTGGCGAGGCAGAAGTCGGACACCGACTGGCGCACCTTGCCGTCGAGATAGGTGTAGTTGGCGAAGATCGTCCAGCCGGGCAGGATGCTGCCCGACGCGCCCAGCGCCACGCCGTCCACCCGGCTCTTGCCGTCCAGCACCTGCACGCTCGGCAGCAGCGGGTCGTTCGAGGCGACGCGGTAGTTGGTGCGTTCGTTGCGGAACAGCGCGGCGGTCAGTTCCAGCTTGCCGTCCATCAGCCCGGCCTTGACCCCGGCTTCGTAGTTCTTCGCGGTTTCGGGCGCGACGTTGCAGGTGTCGGTGACGATGTTGTTCGACACGCTGACGCAACCGCCGCGCACGCTGACCGAGGACGGGGTGCGGGCGTTGCCGTAGGCGCCGTACAGGCTGACCGCCTCGACCGGGTGGAACACCGCGCCGACGCGGTAGGAGAACAGCCGTTCATCGTTGACCTGCAACGCCTGGAGCGCGGCGGCGGGCTGGGTGACGCCGGGGGCGAGGGCGACGAGCGGCAGCGCGCGGAACTCGGCGCGCTGATGCTCCCAGCGGACGCCGCCGTTCAGCTCGAAATAGCGTCCCAGCTCGAGCGTGTCGAACGCATAGACCGCGACGTTCCGCGAGGTGCCGCGCGACCGGGCGGTGGTGACGTAGTTGACCGGGCCGCGGTATGCCGTGTCGGGGTTGACGATCGCCAGCAGCGGCAGCGGCGTCGTCGCCGAACCGTCGGCATTGCGCAGCAGCGAGCCGCTGGTGATCGCATAATCCTCGACCATCGCGCTCATGCCGATGTTGGCGACGTTGCGGATGCCGCCCCCGGCCCCGTGTTCCAGCCGGAGATCGGTCTGGTTGACCAGCAGCTGGTTCTCCTGGTCGCGCACCAGCCCGCGCGGGCCGCTCGGCAGCCAGTTGCCGGGCGTGACCGTTGCGGGACAGGCGAGGCCGGTCGGGTTGGTGGCGCTGGTCGCCACCGGCTGGCGACCGCTGGCGAGGCAGAAGGCGCCCTGCGGCGCGCTGGTCACGGTGTACTGGCCGACGCGCTGCCAGCGGGTGAGGTTGCGCACCGAGACATGGGCATCGACCGCATGGGCGAAGGTGGCGGTGAGGCGGTCGACGGTCTGTTCCTGCCGGTCGAGGTTGCGATAGCCGTAGTAATCGCTGCGGTCGGTACTGGGCAGGAAGCCGCCGATCACGCCGTTGTCGAAATAGGGCAGGCCGTAGAGCGGCGTATTGTCGTCGCGCTGGTGGACAAGGCTGAGCGTCAGGCTGGTCGGCGTGCCGATGCCGATCGTGACCGACGGGGCCACGCCCCAGCGCTCGAACTTCTCCACGTCGCGGCCCGGCACGTCGTTATGGTGATAGGCGGCGTTCAGGCGCACCGCGACGGTATCGGCCACGCGGCGGTTGGCGTCGATCGCGCCGCGGTAATAGGCGTCGGTGCCGACCGACCCTTGCAGGATCGTCAGATCGTCCGCGTTCGGCGCCTTGCTGACGAGGTTGATCGTGCCGCCGACCGATCCCGATCCGTTGAAGACCGAGTTGGCGCCGTTATAGACCTCGATCTGTTGCAGGTTGAACGGATCGGTGCGGCTGTACTGGGCGCTGTCGCGGATACCGTCGACGGTGATGTCGTTCGCCGCCGAGAAGCCGCGCAGGTTGATCGAATCGCCATAGCCGCCGCCGCCCTCGCCCGCGCCGAAGGTGATGCCGGGCACGGTCTGGAGGATGTCGCGCAGCGTCTGGAGGTTCTGCTTGGCGATCACCTGATCGGAGACGACGGTGACCGTCTGCGGCGTGTCGATCAGCGCGGCGGTGGCCTTCGGGCTTTCGAGCGTCTCGACGCGCCGGCCCTCGACCACGATCGTCTGCGGATCGGCGGGCGCGGTGTCGCGCGGGTCGGCATGGGCGGGCGCGGAGGCGATGAAGCCGACGCAGGCGAGGGCGAGGAACGCGGGCGAGGCGCCCGCGGCGGTGGTGGTATCGGTCACGAATATCCCCTTTCGTTACCGACCCGCTATTGCGATGCGTTCGCAGAGTCAATGCTAATGCGAATGGGTTTCAACTTTGTCGGGGAGGGGAGAGGGAATCGCCCGTTCGGCGACCGCCGCCAGCAGCCACGACCGGATCGCACTGGCCAGATTGGGCGGATCGGCGCTCTCGATCCGCGCGGCGTCGATCGCCGCGACCAGCGCGGACAGGGGCAGGGCGCGTGCCGCCGCCTGCGCCTCCAGCGCCGCCCAGAAGCCGGGTTCGAGGCTGATCGAGGTCGGATGCCCGGCGATGGTGATCGACCGCTTGACCGGCCCGCGAAAGCCGCCGGGCGGGGCGGCGACCCTCATTCGCTGTCGAACAGCGCCGCCAGCTGCTCGATCATCGTTCCGGCAAGCTGTTCGGCGTCCATGATCGTGACCGCGCGCGAATACCAGCGGGTCACGTCATGGCCGATGCCGATCGCGACCAGTTCGACCGGCGACTTGTTCTCGATATAGGCGATCACCTGCCGCAGGTGCCGTTCGAGATAGCTGCCCGAATTGACCGACAGGGTCGAATCGTCGACCGGCGCGCCGTCGCTGATGACCATCAGCACCCGGCGATCCTCGGGCCGGGCGATCAGGCGGTTGTGCGCCCACAGCAGCGCCTCGCCGTCGATATTCTCCTTCAGCAGCCCTTCGCGCATCATCAGCCCGAGCGACTTCTTGGCGCGCCGCCACGGCTCGTCCGCCTGTTTGTAGACGATGTGGCGCAGGTCGTTGAGGCGGCCGGGATGCGGCGGGCGGCCCTGCGCCAGCCATGCCTCGCGGCTCTGCCCGCCCTTCCACGCGCGGGTGGTGAAGCCGAGGATCTCGACCTTCACTCCCACCCGTTCGAGCGTGCGGGCGAGGATGTCGGCGCTGATCGCGGCGATGCCGATCGGGCGACCGCGCATCGATCCCGAATTGTCGATCAGCAGCGTGACGACGGTGTCGCGGAAGTCGGTATCGCGCTCGATCTTGTAGCTGAGCGACTGCGCAGGATTGATGACCACCCGCGCCAGCCGCGCGGCGTCGAGCAACCCTTCCTCCTGATCGAAATCCCACGATCGCGACTGCTGCGCCATCAACCGGCGTTGCAGCCGGTTGGCGAGCTTCGTCACCACCCCCTGCAACTGCACCAGCTGCTGGTCGAGATAGGCGCGCAGCCGCTCCAGTTCGTCGGCGTCGCACAGCTCGGTGGCGGCGATCACCTCGTCGAAACGGGTGGTGTAGGCGCGATAGTCGAACTGGGCGTTCAGGTCGGGGGGCGCGCGGTTGGGGCGCACCGGCATCATGCCGCCCTCGTCCTCGCCGTCGGCCATGTCGTCGCCGTCGATCTCGCGGTCGTCCTGCGCATCGTCGGAGGGGCCTTCGGCGGAATCGTCGCTGCGATCCTCGCCGCGGGCCTCGACCTGGCCTTCGCCGCCCTGCTGCTCGCCGTCGTCGTTGCCGTCGTCGTCGGGGGTCTGGTCGTCCTCGCCCTCGGCGTCGTCGCCGCCGTCGTCGGCTTCCTCCGGCTCTACCTCGCCCTCGACCAGTTCGAGGTCCTCGAGCAGGCGGGTGATGCTGCGCCCGAACGCCTGCTGGTCGGCGATGAGCGGGGCGAGCGCATCGAGCTGCTTGCCCGCGCGCGCCTCGATCCAGTCGGTGATAAGCGCCATGCCCGGCGCCGCCGCCGCCGGGGGCAGCCGCCCGGTCAGCCGTTCGCGCACCAGCAGCTGCACCGCGGTCGACAGCGGCACCTCGGCGCGGGTGCGCGCCCGCGTGATCGGGTCGGAGCGCATGCGCAAGGCGAGCGCATGGTCGAGGTTGTCGGCGATCCCGGCATAGCCCGCCGATCCCAGCGCATCGACCCGCGCCTGTTCGACCGCATCGAACACCGCCCGCGCCACCGCGTCGCCGGGCGCGGCGCGGGCGTGGATCGCGGCATCATGGTGGCGCATCCTGAGCGCGAACCCGTCGGCGAGACCGCGCGCCTCGGCCACCTGATCGGCGGGAAGGGCGCGGGCGGGCATCGGCACCTTGATATGCTTGCCCGAGGCGACCGGCGCGTCGGCGGTGAAGCCCAGCTCGACCTCCGGCTCGTTCGCGATCGCGCGGGACGTACCGCGCAAGACGTCGCGGAACCGGTCGAGGGGGGAGTCCTGTGCCATGGGGGATGCTTTGGGGATTGGCGGTGCCGAGGGCAAGGGGGCAAGCTCCTCCCCGCTTGCGGGGAGGGGGACCGTCCGCGCAGCGGATGGTGGAGGGGGATCGCCGCGCACGCAGGCGTTCCGTATGCGGATGCCCCCCTCCACCATGCTGCGCATGGTCCCCCTCCCCGTGCCGGGGAGGAGCTTCAGACCCGTTCGGCTGCGTTCACGGCGTCCGCCGCGCGCAGGCCCGCGAGCAGCTTCATCAGATGCGCGGCGTCGCGCACCTCCACGTCGATGGTGTTGGTGTGGAAGGTGGTGTCGCGGTTGTCGAGCCGGAGGCCGAGGATGTTCGCCTTGTGCCCGCCGATCACCGTCGCCACCACGCCCAGCGCGCCGGGTTCGTTCTTCAGCGTCACCGCGATCCGCGCGGTCGCCCCTTCGGCATTGTTGCCCCAGGTCAGGTCGATCCAGTGGTGCGGATCGATCGCCTCGACGCGCGAACAGGCGATGTCGTGCACCTCGAACCGGCCGTCGTCGCTGCGCACGCCGATGATGCGGTCGCCGGGCACCGGATGACAGCAGGTGGCGAGGTCATAGCCGACGCCTGCGGTCAGCCCCTTGATCTCGATCGGCGCGCGCTGGGCGGGGATCGGTTCGGCCCTGGGATCGGCGACGGCGCCGGGCATCACCGCCTCCATCACCGCTTCCTCGGTCAGCTTGCCGCGCGCCAGCCCCTCGAACAGCGTCGCCGCATCGGCGATCTTGAGCCGCTTCAGCGCCTCGTCCAGCGCGTCGCTGCCCGCGGGTACGGGCAGGCGCGCGACCAGTTCGTGGTACAGCTTGGTACCCAGCGCCACCGTCTCCTCGCGCTCGCGCTGGCGGATGTAGCGGCGGATCGCGGCGCGCGCCTTGCCGGTGATCGCGAAGTTCAGCCAGTTCGCCTGCGGCCGCTGCGCCTTGGAGCGCAATATCTGTACCTGGTCGCCGTTCTTCAGTTCGGTACGCAGCGGCACCACCCCGCCGTTGACCTTCGCCCCCACCGCCTGGTCGCCCAGATCGGTGTGCACCGCATAGGCGAAGTCGATCGGCGTCGCGCCCTTGGGCAGCTGGTGCAGCTCGCCCTTGGGGGTAAAGGCGAAGATGCGGTCGGCATACATCGCCATGCGGGTGTGTTCGAGCAGCTCCTCCGGGCTTTCGGCATTGTCGAGGATCTCGACGAGGTCGCGGATCCAGCGCACCTGCGTGTCGGGGCGCACCGCATCCTGCTTGTAGGCCCAGTGCGCGGCGAGGCCGAATTCGGCCTGCGCGTGCATCTCGCGCGTGCGGATCTGCACCTCGATCCGCATGTTCTCGGCATGGATCACGCTGGTGTGGAGCGAGCGGTAGCCGTTGCGCTTGGGCGTCGAGATATAGTCCTTGAACCGCCCCGGCACCATCGGCCAGCGCCGGTGGATGATGCCGAGCGCGCGGTAGCATTCCTCCTCGGTGTCGACGATCGCGCGAAAGGCGATGATGTCCGAGAGTTGTTCGAGCGTGACGTGCCGCTCCGACATCTTGCGCCAGATCGAATAGGGATGCTTGCGCCGTCCCGACACCTCCGCCGCGATGCCGTGGCGGTCGAGCATCGCCTTCAGGTCGCCGCCGATCTTGGCGACGCGGTCGCCGCCGCCTTCCTCCAGCTGCGCGAGGCGGCGGGTGATCGATTCATATGCCTCGGGTTCGATCTCGCGAAATGCCAGCGTCTGCATCTCGTTCATGAACTCGTACATGCCGATCCGCTCGGCCAGCGGGGCATAGATGTCCATCGTCTCGCGCGCGATGCGCTTGCGCTTCTCGGGCTTGGCGATGTGGTGCAGCGTGCGCATGTTGTGCAGCCGGTCGGCCAGCTTCACCAGCAGCACGCGGATGTCGTCCGACATCGCCAGCAGGAACTTGCGCAGGTTCTCGGCGGCGCGCTCGTTCTCGGTCTGCGCCTCGATCTTGCTGAGCTTGGTCACGCCCTCCACCAGCCGGGCGACGTTCGCGCCGAACTTCGCCTCGATCTCCTCGTGCGTCGCCACCGTATCCTCGACGGTGTCGTGGAGGATCGCGGTGGCGATCGTCTCGTCGTCGAGATGCAGGTCGGTCAATATGCCTGCCACCTCGATCGGATGGCTGAAATAGGGGTCGCCCGAGGCGCGCTTCTGGCTGCCATGGGCGTGCATCGAGAAGACATAGGCGCGGTTCAGCAGGGCCTCGTCCGCATCGGGATCATAGGCCTTGACCCGCTCGACCAATTCATACTGGCGCAGCATGGGTTGAAGATGGGGCGAGGCAGGCGCGCTTGGCAACCGTTTTCGCCCCGCCCGGTACGATCAGTCCGCCTTGCCGTTGCACTTTTCGAGCCGGTCGGCGGCAAAGGCGCTGCCGTTGGCGGCGAAGCCGGTGAGCGGGCCGAGCTTCGCGCGCACCAGCTGGCACGTCGCCATCGGGCTGCCTTCGGTACGCGCCGTGGTGCAGGCGGTGCCGCCGCACGTCCACAGGGTGCTGCGCGTGATGAGGCTGTCGACCGACGGGGCGGCGGCGGGGGTCGCGCTATAGCCGCGTGCGCCCTGCGCCATGGCGGCGGGGGCAAGCAGCAGGGCGGCGGCGGCGAGCAGGGCGGGGGTCTTCATCGGCACGCTCCAATGGTTGAGGGCGCGCACTTAATGTACATTGATGTAAGTTGCAATCGGGTACGTATGCTGCGTTGCAAGGTAATCGCCTGACCAATCGACATTCCGTTGAAACAGCGGCGGAATGCCTCCCCTCCCTTGCAAGGATTTCCCTGCGAAAGTCTGAGGTCAACCTTTGGATCCTGCCGTACCCCCGCGCAGGCGGAGGTCCAGAGCCAAGCACAACAACGGCTTGCGTCCGTGGCGCCTGGACCCCCGCCTGCGCGGGGTTACGGAAAAGGACTTTGCCGGAGGAATGCCTGTCAGGCAGCGGAAGCGACCCTCGAATCTCGATTCCCACGGGTTTCCCCGCGACCCGATCTTGCGCTAGATCAAGTCGATGACGATCCCCTTGCGAGAACCGCTGCGCCTGCTGGCCGGCCGGTGCAGCCTGCCCGCCGCGCTGGAAGTGATGGGGGAACGCTGGTCGTTCCTGATCCTGCGCGCGGCGTTCAACGGCCTGCAGCATTTCGAGGAGTTCCAGAGCGAGCTGGGCATCGCGCGCAACATCCTTGCCAACCGGCTGGGGCGGCTGGTCGGGCACGGCATCCTCGAACGATGCGCCGTGGCCGAGGACCGGCGCAAGATCGAATATCGCCTGACCGACAAGGGCCATGCGCTGCTGCCGACGATGGTCGCGCTCCGCCAATGGGGCGAGCGGTGGGAGACCGGCGTGCCGGCGACGCCGCGACTGGTCGACACGCGCGATCGCCGGCCGGTCCGCGCGGTGGCGGTGCTGTCCCACGACGGGCGCGCGCTGGGGAAGGGCGACCTCGACTGGGCGGGCGAGGACGAGGCGCTGGCGCACTGACCGGCGCGGGTGTCGCCCCGCGCCGGTCCAGCCCGGTCACATCGCCCGGAGCATCTCGATATGATGCTGCACCACCGGCGCGGTCGCGGCGGCGACGGCCTTCAGCGGTGCGGCGGTGCCGCCCTGCGCGAAGCCGCCGTGCAGCGCCAGCGCCTGCTGATGCGCGGTCTGCTGCTGCTGCACGTACAGCCGGTCGCGGTCGGCGCCCGTGGCGCGGCGCAGTTCGGCGACCATCTGCGCCTGCATCGGCTCCAGCTTCGGCGCGGGGACGCGGACGTTCGACTGCGCGGCGGCGCGCTTCACGTCGGCGGTGCTCTTGGCGTGATCGCGGATCATCATCGTCGCGAAGTCGCGGACCCTGGCGTCCTTGCTCGATTGCAGCACGAGCTGGCTCGACGTCTTTTCGTACAGGTCGCTTGCCCCCGCCTTGGCGACATAGGTGGCGGCGTCGGTGGTCTGCGCGACCAGCGGGGCGGCGGCAACCATGCCGACGGCGGCGGCGATCATCATCAGGCGGGGCATCGTCATCTCCTGCTCGCTTCGCATATCTGCGGAACGACCGCCCAACGCGCGGTTGCGGCAAAGGAAGCGACGAAATCCGTGCTAACTGATTTGGATCAGGACGATTTTTCGCGCGCTGCTACACCAGCCGGACGAACATCAGCAGCAGCCCGACCATCGATGCGACCCATGCGAGGCTGCGCAGATAGGGCACGCCCAGCAGGTAGAGCGGGTGATAGACGACGCGCGCGGCGATCCACAGCAGCGCACCCGCAGCACCCAGCCCGCCGGTGCGCCCGCTGACCGCCAGCGCCAGCGCGAGCGCCACGAACGCCGGATAGGTTTCCTTGAGATTGTCGAGCGCGCGCTGCGCCCGTCCGGCCAGCGCGCCCCGCGGATGACGGTCGCCGTCGCGCGGCCCGGCGTTCCAGTCCAGCCCCAGTTCGCGGGTGGCCAACTGCCCCTGCAACAGGATCGCCGCGACCAGCAGCGCGGTCGACCACGCGAGTACCAGCAGTTCGGTCGGCAGGTCGCTCATGGCGGGGCTTCCTTGGCGGCAGGGGAATGCGGAACGTTGGGGCGGGGTTCCGCTGCCATGCTATCGCTGCAGGCAACTTGGCCACCCGGCGCGATCTTCGTCGCTCCCGCCTGCGCGGGAATGACGAAAATCCAGAATAATCATCGAACGCCGATCGCCCCTATCCCACGCTGCGCCCCGGCGTGTTGACCCCCATCGACTGGAGATACTTCTTCACGTTGCGCGCCGCCTGTCGCAGCCGCTGTTCGTTCTCGACCATGGCGATGCGGACATAGCCCTCGCCGTTCTCGCCATAGCCGACGCCCGGCGCCACCGCGACCTTGGCCTCGGTCAGCAACTGCTTGGCGAATTCCAGCGACCCCAGATGCGCGAGCGCGGGCGGCAGCGGGGCCCAGGCGAACATCGACGCGCGGGGGGAGGGGATATCCCATCCGGCGCGCCCGAAACTCTCGACCAGCACGTCGCGGCGCTTGTGATAGAGCTGGCGGTTCTTCGCGACGATATCCTGCGGGCCGTTCAGCGCCGCGCAGGCCGCCGCCTGGATCGGGGTGAACGCGCCGTAATCGAGGTACGACTTCACCCGCGTCATCGCCGCGATCAACTGCTTGTTGCCGACGCCGAAGCCCATGCGCCAGCCCGCCATCGAATAGGTCTTGGACAGCGAGGTGAACTCGATCGCGACATCCTTCGCGCCCTTGACCTGGAGGATCGAGGGGGTGGGGCAGCCGTCGTAATACAGCTCGCTATAGGCGAGGTCGGAGATGACCCACAGGCCATGTTCCTTCGCGAAGGCGACCACCCGTTCGTAGAAGGCGAGGTCGACCACCTCGGCGGTGGGGTTCGACGGATAGCCCATCACCAGCACGCTGGGCTTGGGCACGGTGAACGCCATCGCCCTTTCGAGCGCCTCGAAATAGGCTTCGTCGGGCGTGGTCGGCACCGCGCGGATCGTCGCCCCCGCGATGATGAAGCCGAACATGTGGATCGGATAGCTGGGGTTCGGCGCGAGGATCACGTCGCCCGGCGCGGTGATCGCGGTGGCGAGGCTGGCCAGCCCCTCCTTCGACCCCATCGTCACCACCACCTCGCTGTCGGGATCGATGTCGACCCCGAAGCGACGGCCATAATAGTTCGCCTGTGCCTTGCGCAGCCCCGGAATGCCGCGCGACTGCGAATAGCCGTGCGCCGAGGGCTTCCTCGCCACCTCGACCAGCTTTTCGATCACATGGTCGGGCGGGGGCAGGTCGGGGTTGCCCATGCCCAGGTCGATGATGTCCTCGCCACCGGCACGCGCCGCTGCCCGCATCGCATTGACCTCGGCGATGACATAGGGGGGCAGGCGTTTCATGCGGTAGAATTCGTCGGACATTCTCGTTCCTTTCGTCATCGCCCTTACGCTAGGAAGCAACTAACGGGTAGGCCCGCGTGCCCCGAGGAGAGGAAAATGACCGACGAGACGCAATCGCCGCCTGTCGCACCCATGTCGCTGGAAGAGTTGCAGCACTGGACGCAGACGCTCGGGCGCGCGCAGCAGCTGATGCTCGAACACGGCATCGACCTGATCGAGCGGACGCCGCCGCTGCCGGTCGCCGATCCGACCGGCGTGCTGCGGGTGCAGGCCGATTTCTGGGCGGACACGATGAAGCTGTGGCAACGCTTCCTGAGCGCCGAGGGCAGCGTTCCCGCGCCCGAATCGCCCGAACAGGCGCGCGACCGCCGGTTCAAGGCGAAGCAATGGCACGACGATCCGCTCTATGCCTTCATCCGCCAGAGCTATTATCTGATCGCCGACCATATGCTGAAGGGCGTGGACGCGATCGAGAATGTCGAGCCCAAGCAGAAGGAGCAGCTGCGCTTCGCGACGCGCGGGCTGATCGATGCGATGAGCCCGACCAACTTCCCGATCACCAACCCGCTGGTGATGGAGAAGATCGTCGAGACGCGCGGCGAGAATCTGGTCAAGGGGTTGCAGAACATGCTCTCCGACATCGCCAGGGGGCAGATGACGCAGAGCGACACCAGCGCGTTCGAGCTGGGCCGCAACGTCGCCACCACGCCGGGCAAGGTCATCAAGCGCACCCCGCTCTACGAACTGATCCACTATGCGCCGACGACGGAGAAGGTGGGCGCGGTTCCGCTGCTGATCTTTCCGCCGTGGATCAACCGTTTCTACATCCTCGACCTGACGCCCGAGAAGAGCTTCATCCGCTGGGCGGTGGAGCAGGGATTGTCGGTGTTCGTCGTCTCGTGGCGATCGGCGGATGCGTCGATGAAGGACGTGACGTGGGACGATTATGTCGTGCGCGGGCAGATCGACGCGATCGACACGGTGCGCGAGGTGCTGGGCGTCGAATCGGTGCACACCATCGGCTATTGCGTGGCGGGCACCACGCTCGCCGCGACGCTGGCGCTGCTGGCGGCGCGGGGGGAGGCGGCCAAGGTCGCCACCGCCACCTTCTTCACCGCGCAGGTCGATTTCGCCGATGCGGGCGAGCTGTCGCTGTTCGTCGACGACGACCAGCTGAACCTGATCCGCCAGATCGGGCAGGAGGGCTATCTCGACGGACGCTACATGGCCGCCACGTTCAACCTGCTGCGCGGGCGCGACCTGATCTGGAACTATGTCACCAACAACTATCTGCTGGGCAACGACTATACCCCGTTCGACCTGCTCCACTGGAACGCGGACGTCACCAACTTGCCCGCGCAGTGGCATCTGGGCTATCTGACCGACCTGTACCGCGACAACCGGCTGGCGCAGGCGGGATCGATGGTGGTCGACGGAACGCCGATCGACCTGTCGGTCGTCCAGACCCCGGCCTATGTCCAGGCGGGGCGCGAGGATCATATCGCGCCCCCCGAAAGCGTGTGGAAGATCACCGACCATTTCACCGGCCCGCTGCGCTTCGTGCTGGCCGGATCGGGGCATATCGCGGGCGTGGTCAATCCGCCCTCGGCGCAGAAATACCAGTATTGGACCAACGACCATCCCGCCGAATCGCTGGCCGCGTTCGTCGCGGGGGCGAAGGAAACCAGGGGGAGCTGGTGGCCCGACTGGCGCGCATGGATCCGCGCGGCGGACGGCGAGGAGGTTCCGGCGGACGGCGCGCGCATTCCCGGCGGGGGCGCGATGCCCGCGCTGGCCGATGCGCCCGGCGACTATGTACGAACCCGTTGATAACGTTCACATAAAAATATGCTGCAATGCACAATAAAGCGTCTTGAAACTGCAACGCCGAATGCGTAGATGCTGCATTGCAGCAGCAACAGATGGAGGATGTCTAGTGGCCAGCCGCGGTCCAAAGACCGGCACGCGCAAGCCTGCCAATTCCCGTTCCAAACCGCCGGTCGCCCGTGCGACCGCCCCGGTCGGCGCTGCTGCGCCGGATCCCGCGGGCAAGGTGGACGAAACGGTCGAGGCGGCGGTGCCGCCCGTGCCCTTCGTCGCCGAACCCGCGCCCGCTCCGGTCGAACTGGAAGAAAAGATCGAAGCAGCCATCGCCGATGCGGCGGACAGCGCGGAACCGGCCGTAGCGGCCGTTGCCGACGCCGCGCACGACATGGCGCAGGAAGCAACCGCAGCGGTCGACACCGTCGCCGCCCAAGTCGAGGAAAAGACCATGGACGTCACCAACGAAGCGACCGCCACCGCCCAGACCGCCGCCGACAAGATGCAGGGTTTCGCGCAGGACGCGACCGCCAAGGCGCAGGCGATGACGGCCGAGTTCAACGAGAAGGCGAAGGCCGCGATGGAAAAGAGCGCGAAGGGATTCGAGGAAATGAACGATATGGCCAAGGGCAACGTCGAAGCGATGGTCGAGGCGAGCCGCATCGCCGCCAAGGGTCTGGAAGCGCTGGGTCAGGAAATGGCCGAGTACGGCCGCAAGTCGTTCGAGCATGCGACCTCGACCGCCAAGACGCTGGCGTCGGTGAAGTCGCCGACCGAGTTCGTGAAGCTCCAGTCGGACTTCGTGCGCCAGTCGTTCGACTCGTTCGTCGCCGAAGCGTCGAAGACCACCGAGATGATGATCAAGCTGGCGGGCGACGCCGCGCAGCCGATCAGCAACCGCGTCGCGGTCGCCGCCGACAAGCTGAAGGTCGCCGCGTAAGCGACCTCCGCGCATCGTCGATGGGAAGCGAAGGGGCGGCCTGCCATGCGGGCCGCCCCTTTCGTTTGTGGCGCGAAACACCGCGCACCCCCTTGCCCCGACCGGGCGGGATGCCATATTTCCGTGCGACATGTCTCGACAGCACGATTTCCAGATGGCCGGCGACGACCGCGACCAGGACGACGACCGCACGACCGGCATCGGCGTGGCGACCCAGGCGCGCGTCAAGAAGCCGACGCCGTACCGCGTGCTGATGCTGAACGACGACTATACCCCGATGGAGTTCGTCGTCCTCGTCCTGCAACGCTTCTTCCGCATGACGATGGAGGAGGCGACGCGGGTCATGCTCCACGTCCACCAGCGCGGCGTGGGGGTGTGCGGCGTCTTCACCTATGAGGTGGCGGAGACGAAGGTGACGCAGGTGATGGACTTCGCCCGCCAGAACCAGCACCCCCTGCAATGCACGCTGGAAAAGGCGTGAGGTGATGCGCGGCGCGCTGCCCTGCTGCGCGCTGCTGATCGCGGGTTGTTCCGCCGAACCGCCCGCCCCCGCCGGACCCATGGCGCAGCGCAGCGAACGCGCGGCCCCGCGCGCCGTCGTGCGCTCGCCCGAGCCGGAAGCGTCGGTCGACCGGCACGCCGCCGATGCGCTGCGCCGCGAATTCGGGCTGCCGCGCTGCGACGAGATCACCCGGCTGCGCGACGTGCGTCGGAACGGCTATCTGGCGGAGAGCTGGCGGGTGCGCGGCGACGACGCCTGTTTCGCGGACTGGGCCGCGCGAACCGGGCGCTATTCCGTGCTGGAGCATGTGGTGAAGGGCGACACTGCTGCGCAGATCGACCGGATGCCGTGGCGGTGCGGCGATGGCGGCGACCATGTCCTGACCTGCTCGACACAAGGCCGCGGGGTCACGCTGGCGATCGAGCAGCCGAACTTCGCACCGTTCCTGCTGCTGCGCCGGATCACGCCGCCGCGCCGCTGACTGTCCTCAAATCCTCCCCGGCACGGGGAGGGGGACCAGCCGCAGGCTGGTGGAGGGGGCGGGCCGCATACGGAACGGCAGCCTACGCGGAGACGCCCCTCCACCATCGCCTTCGGCGACGGTCCCCCTCCCCGTGCTGGGGAGGATGCGCTCGCCCCTTGCGTGTGTGTTACGACACAGTAGAAGCTCTCCCATGGATCGTATCGTCATTCGCGGCGGCAATCGCCTGTCGGGCCGCATCGTCATTTCCGGGGCCAAGAACGCCGCGCTCACGCTGCTGCCCTGCGCGCTGCTGACCGAGGAGCCGCTGACGCTGCGCAACCTGCCGCGCCTCGCCGACGTCGACAGCTTCGGGCATCTGCTCAACCAGTTCGGCGTATCGACGATGATCGAGGGATCGCACCCCAGCGAGTTCGGCCGGGTGATGACGATGCGCGGGCAGCGCCTCACCTCGACGGTCGCGCCGTACGACATCGTGCGCAAGATGCGCGCCTCGATCCTCGTGCTCGGGCCGCTGGTGGCGCGGGCAGGGGAAGCGACCGTCTCGCTCCCCGGCGGCTGCGCGATCGGCAACCGCCCGATCGACCTGCATCTGAAGGCACTGGAGGCGCTGGGCGCCGAGATCGAGCTGGCGGCGGGCTATGTGAAGGCGACGGCACCGGGCGGGCGCCTGTCGGGCGGGCGCTATCGCTTCCCGGTCGTGTCGGTCGGCGCCACCGAGAATGCGGTGATGGCCGCGGTGCTGGCCAGGGGCACCAGCGTCCTCGAAAACGCCGCGCGCGAACCGGAGATCGTCGACCTGTGCCGCTGCCTCGTCGCGATGGGCGCGTCGATCGACGGCATCGGCAGCGACACGCTGACCATCGAGGGGCGCGACCGGCTGCATGGCGCCACCTATGCGGTGATGCCCGACCGGATCGAGGCGGGCAGCTATGCCTGCGCCGCCGCGATCACCGGCGGATCGGTCGAACTGGCCAATGTCGTCCCCTCCGACATGCGCGCGACGATCGACGCGCTGGTCGAGGCGGGGGTGGCGGTGCGCGAGACGGCTTCCTCGCTGTTCGTCGAGGCGGGCGGCGACATCCGCCCGGTCAACCTCTCGACCGCGCCCTATCCCGGCTTCGCCACCGACATGCAGGCGCAGTTCATGGCGCTGCTGACCGCCGCCAACGGCGCGAGCGTGCTGACCGAGACGATCTTCGAGAACCGCTACATGCACGTCCCCGAACTGGCGCGGATGGGCGCAGACATCACCGTCACCGGGCGATCGGCGGTGGTGAAGGGCCCGGCGGCGCTGGTCGGCGCGCCGGTGATGGCCACCGACCTGCGCGCGTCGATGAGCCTTATCATCGCCGGGCTGGCAGCCGATGGCGAGACGTCGGTCAGCCGCGTCTACCACCTCGATCGCGGCTATGAACGGCTGGAGGAGAAGCTCCAGGCGGTGGGTGCGGATATCGAGCGGCTCGGCGACGGATAGAAGCAGGTCCGGAACGGATGGTTTCGGCCTTGCGTGCCACATCGTCGATGCGCACCATTTTGCCTTCGTATCGATTCGGAGACAGCGATGGCACGGCCTGTGGAAGCAGATTTCGATGTCGTCGGGCGGCGCTGGATCGACGATGCCGTCGTCAATCCGGCGTCGGTCGTGCCGCGGATCGTCTATCACTATACGGACGCGGCGGGCCTGATCGGCATGTTGCAGTCCCGGCGGATCTGGCTGACCGACTATCGGTTCCTGAACGACACCGCCGAATTCGTCCACATCCAGAAGCTGGTCCGGACCCTGCTCGCCAGACGCGCGGCACAGGCGGGGCCGACATGGCGTACCGCATTCCATGACCATATCCTGCATTGGCAGAGAAAGCCGACGCCCGAGGACGCCTTCGTCTTTTCCTGCTCCACCGAGCAGGACGATCTGAGCCAGTGGCGGGGCTATGCCTCCGAAGGCTGCGGCTTCACCATCGGTTTCGCGTCGGCATCGCTTGCCGCCATGCCCGCGCAGGAAGGGCATACCGCCTTTTCGCGGGTGATCTATCGCGACGACCAGCAGGAATCCGCGCTCGCCAACGCGCTGGACGAGATGGAGGAGATCATCCTCAATGCAGGCGAACTATCCCCGGAGGAACTGGAAGCGACGCTCAAGACGGCGGCGTGCACCTTCGACTGGATCGCCACCAATCGCGGTGCGCTGAACAAGCACGGTTCCTTCGCCAACGAGCGGGAGTGGCGGCTGGTCCACTACATCTCCCGCCAGAGCGATGCGGTGAAGGTGCGCGCCCGGGGCAAGTCGCTGGTCCCCTATGTAGAGGTCGGCGCAGCGCAGCCGCTCGATATCCGTGCGGTCGGGATCGGACCCGGGCATACCAACCCCCATATCATCGAAGCGGTACGCAACCTGACCCGCGGATACCGGAACCTTGAGATATATCAGGCCGATACGCCCTATCGTCAGACCTGAGCGCCCCCGCTCAATGCGCATGCGCCAGCGCGCAATCCTCCGCCTGTTCGATCTGGAGCGTCGCATGGCCGATGGCGAAGTCGTGCTCCAGCATGTGCGCCGCCGTTGCGAGGAACGCATCGCCGCCGTGGCCGCCGGGCATCACCAGATGCGCGGTCAGCGCGGTCTGCGTCGTGCTCATCGGCCAGATGTGCAGGTCGTGCACCCGCGTCACGCCGGGCAGGCGGGTGAGCGCCGCCTCCACCGCCGCCGCGTCCAGCCCGCGCGGCACCGCCTGTAGCGCCAGCAGCAGCGATTCGCTGAGCAGCCCCCAGGTGCCGAACAGGATCACGACCACCACGATCAGGCTGACGACCGGATCGATCCATGTCGCCCCGGTCCACAGGATCAGCAGCCCGGCGACGACCACCCCCGCCGATACCGCCGCGTCCGCGGCCATGTGCAGATAGGCCCCGCGGATGTTGACGTCGCCGTGCCGCCCGCGCGCGAACAGCAGCGCGGTGCCGAGGTTGACGGCGATGCCCGCCAGCGCGACCCACACCACCGGCATGCCCGCGACCGGCGTCGGATCGCCCAGCCGCCGCACCGCCTCCCACAGGATCGCGCCGACCGCGAGCAGCAGCACCAGCGCATTGGCAAGCGCGGCGAGGATGGTCGACGCCCCCAGCCCATAGGTGAAGCGCTTCGACGCGGGCCGCTTGGCCAGTTCCGCGCCGCCCCATGCGATCAGCAGCCCCAGCACGTCGGACAGATTGTGCCCGGCATCGGCGAGCAGCGCAACCGAATTGGTCCAGAAGCCCGCCGTCGCCTCGATGGCGACGAAGCCGAGGTTCAGCAGCGTCCCGATCAGAAAGGCGCGACCGAAGTCGGCGGGGGCGTGCCCGTGGCCGTGGCCGTGGCCGTGGTCATGCCCGTGCCCGTGCCCGTGCCCGTGCCGGTGATGCTGGTGCCCGCCCATGGTCAGCGCCGCTCCCGCCGCCCGCGCCCGTCGGCGCGCCCGGGCAGGGTACGGATGGTCAGCAGTTCGCCGCGCGTCAGCACGCCGTCGCCGTCGCGGTCGATCCGGCGAAAGATCGCCACGATCCGCGCCTGCAATTCGTCCGGGGTGATGCGGTTGTCGCCGTCGCGGTCGACCTCGAACGGTCCGGGCAGCGCGTTGCGGTCGCCCAGCCGGCGCTCGGCCCAGTCGGCGAAGGCGATATAGCCGATCGCATTCTGCCCGGCGGGAAAGCTGCGGGCGACGCACGCCTGCGCCTCGGCGAGGGTCGTGCGCGCGTCGCCGTCGGCATCGCAGGCGGCGAGGAACATGCCGACCGGCTCGACGACCAACGTCGCCGCCGCCGGGCGGTCGCCGGGGGCGGGCACGGGCGGCGGCACCGTCTGCAGACCGAGGAGAAGCGCGAACACCATCGATCGCGCTTGTGGCAGCTAAGCCGCGCCGTGACCAGCCGTCGCTTCGGGCGGGCGCGTGCGGCTCGTGGCCGGGCACGGACGATCCGCAACCGCCTCCTCCGCAGGATGGGCGTCGTCAACCGCGGTTCTGCCGACGTCGCGACGGGATGGGGACCATATGCGGCCGCCGCAGGGAGCGGCGGCGCATCCATGCCCGCGATGCCGGATCCGGTGTCAAAGCACCGCTTCCATGTTCCACCTACCACGTCCTGCCAGCGGTGCCCTACGGAAGCAGCAGCGACGCGTCCCCGTAGGAGTAGAACCGATAGCCATTCTCAATGGCATAAGCGTAAGCGTCTTTCATCCGCTCCCGCCCCATCAGCGCCGAGACCAGCATGAACAGAGCCTGCGGAAAGCGC
The DNA here is from genome assembly GCF_040049155.1 of Sphingomonas silueang. Classification (NCBI taxonomy): domain Bacteria; kingdom Pseudomonadati; phylum Pseudomonadota; class Alphaproteobacteria; order Sphingomonadales; family Sphingomonadaceae; genus Sphingomonas; species Sphingomonas silueang. The sequence goes on along the minus strand of NZ_JBDZDK010000021.1, from coordinate 9,779 downwards.
CGGATTGCTTTATAGGTACAAGCGCTTGGCTCCAAAATGCGGATGGAAAATTTAGTGTTCCATGCACGACCCACTCGCACCAAAGCTCGCTGTTCCGCCGTCATCCAGTGGAAGGGTCTTTGGCCCGATCACCCGCGCTTGTTCGGCCTACAGCCGGCCACTGGCAGCCGCTCCTCATCCGGCTTCAGCAGCCGCTGCCTGGCCCTCTCCACTACCCGAAAAAATTTATAGAAGATGTCGCCCCTCAAGCGACCTTGGCGGTCACCCGAGGGGCGAAAGAGTTGGTGAACCGGAACGGCCTAACCGGCCTCGCTGTGGTCGGTCCCAGCCGGCAGCATATGACGATATCGACCTTCGGCATCGAGTGCCCACCGCCTCGCGAGAAGGCCCTCCGCAAGGGTTTGAACGGCATGGCTCGCCGAGAAATCCAACCGCCGCATGGCGCCGATGATGCGCCGCCGGGTATCAATGCCTTCGCCGATCAGAGCCTCGATCAACACCGTGGCCTGATCGTGCTTGTTGCCGCCGGATGCCTTCTTGAGCCACCGCAATCGACGGAACAGCTCAGTCGTCTCCTTCACCGGGGGCCGATTTCCGTTGCCGACCATCGCCATCACCCCTCTTCGCTCAGCGGCGGCAAGGGCGAGGGAGCGGCCGCCTCCTCGGCATCGGTCGGCGGCAGCTGCCAAGTGGTGCCACTGACCTTTACCGCGGCATCGACGGCATTGCGTAGTGTCTCGGTCGACAGCCTCGCATATCGTTCGGTCGACCGGCTTTGCGCATGGCCGAGCACCTTCGAGATCACCCAGAGCGAGTGACCGGACTGCGCGAGCTGACTGGCAAGCGTATGGCGCAGGTCATGAACGCGGACGTCAGCCAGCCCCGCCCGGCGTCGCGCCTGGTTCCAGCTCGTATAGATCGAGCCGTGCGGTTCCATGGTCTTGAGGTTCGGCACGATGTACGGGCACCCGTCGAACCGCGGAAGCGATCGAAGCAGCGCCAGCGCCTCGCTGCCCAGTGGCACGAACCGCGAGCCGGTCTTGCCCTTCACGATCTTGAGCGTCTTGTTCTCGAAGTCGACCTGATCCCACTTGGCGTCGAGGATTTCCCGCTTCCGACAACCGGTCAGGAGCAGAAGCCCGACGATCGGGGTGAGCATAGGGTTGGGGCTCTGCTCGACCGCCGCCTTAAGGCGCTGAACCTCTTCCGGCGTGAGAAACCGGTCCTTCATGTTGTCGGGCTCCTTGAGCTTGGCGCCCTTCAGCGGGTTGCGCTCGGCACCCGCTACACCCCACTCGCCGGCAAGCCGCATCATGCACGACAGGATGACCTGCCAGCGATTGACTGTCGCCTGAGCGTAGCCCTCCTTCACTTTCTCGTTCAGCCAGTCCATGATTTCGGGCTGCTTCAGCTTGTCGAGGTGCTGCCGGCCGAAGCGGGGCAGGAGGTGCAGGCGGAGGTATCGCTCGTCGATGTCATGCGACCGCTTATTGACCCGGGCATGCTCCAGATAACGGACGGCGAACTCGGCAAGCGTCGGTACCTGCCGCATGACCTTGCGCTTTGCCTGCGGGCTATCCCCGATGAGGGCTTGCGCCTTGATCCGCTGCGCTACCTTGCGAGCTTGTTCGGCCGTCAGAACTGAAGCGTCTCCAATTTTGTACTGGCACTGAGTGCCGCGCTCGTCGGTGTACCGCTGCGCATAGGTTCTCCGACCAGTCCGGTGAATCTCGCAGACGAACCCGGTGAGACTATCATCAAAAAGCGATATCTTCTTCTTGCCTGCCGGGCAGACGGCCGTGAGCACGGCGGTGTTGGTGATGCGGATTACGGGCATGACTGGTTCCTTTTAAATGGGCAGCCGCATGCGTGGCGCGAGGACGCGCGGCGCGGCGGCGATGGCTGGGTGATCGGAGGGCTCGGGACGGCGCCCTGCGGGGCTCCTCCGGGCCGTGGCGGGCCTGCCGAGGGGGCGGGCTCCGCGAAGGTAGGGGTGGGCGATTTCTCCCCACCACCGGCCGCTACCGGTGCGATGCGATGGTTTTCATCGGCTTACCGGCAGGTGGCGGCAGGGGAGGCAAGACCGGGTCGATCGCGTGCTCCGGCGGGACCGTGACATCGTGTTTGTAATCAATACTCCTCGTTTTCGGGGTTGGTGCGGCGGTTTGCGTACAACTCCTTCGCGCTGAGCTGAGACCGGTCCCAGGGAACATACCAGCGATAGACGCCCTGGATTTTCTTCGGGCCGCCCAGCAGTTCCTTCAAAATCGCGTTGGCCTCCTTGAATTGAATGTTGGTCGGTCTTTCGACGCCGATCTTGCGCAGCACGTCCCCGGCACTGTCACGGGGATTGCTGGTCAGTCCTCTACCGGACAGATCGAGCAAGGACTTTATTTTCTCCCCTATCGCGCCATAGTGTCGATGCTGCCGATTGACTGCTTCGAGTTGTTGTTCCTCCTCATCTTCAAGATGCCATTTGGCACCGGCTTCGAAGTCCTTCTTCAGCTGCGCAAACAGCTGCTGCATGTCGATGCTATGCTCGTAGTCGAGCTTCGCGACGGCAATGGTCCAAAAGCGGCTGTTTCCCGTGGCATCGAGCAGAAAATCGCTTTCGTTCACAGACGCACCGAAGATCGTCCGACGCGGGTACTCCGCATCGACACGGCCATAGGGCGGCCTGATCTTGTCATAGTCCTCGGTCAGGAAGGCCTTCAGTCCAGCGATTTCACGACGGAACGAGCCCTCCAACTCGCCCAGTTCGACGATCCGATGACGGATAGCCGAAAGCCGGGCATCCTTGCTTCCGCCGTCCCAGGCATGGCCGAGCTTCACGGTCTGATCGCGCAGGGAGTCGTCGCTGACCAGTTGCTTGAACCAGCTGGTCTTGCCGATCCCCTGATCTCCCTGGAACGTCAGGGCGCCGCGGGCGCGGAAGCCGCGCTTCTTGAACGTCGCTGCCACGATGCTGAGCAGCCACTTGCGCAACAGAGTGTCGCGGAAGCTGACCGGATAGCCCTCCTGCGGCGCTACGGTTTCGTAGAGGTCAGGGAGGCGGTCCTCGCCGTCCCAAGGCTTGCTGTCGATCCAGCGTGCGAAGGGGTCGACCGGCGAACGATCCGCCAGTGCCAGCAGGTTCTGCGCTACCCGCCGCGTCGACATGCGATGGCGGATCGCCAGATCCTCGACATAGGTGAGCACCACCGCGTCCCGGTTTTCACCAGTCGCCCTGAAGCCGGGAATGTCGACCATCGGTCGTTTCTTCAGAACATCGAAGCGCACGGTGATTCCGTATTCCTTGAGCAGGTGCCCGAGGTTGTCGACCGTGGCCGGCAGGCCCTGACCGGCCTTCGACGGAGGGTCGGGGAAGTCGTCATAGTCGAAGATCGGGATGACCCTCCGGACGACCGGTGGGGCCGGTTCAGCTCCCTCGGCTGGGAGTGCATCCGTTAGAGATTGCATCGTTCTTCCTTGTTGGTGTTAAGCGAAGCGCGGCGTGCGCGAGCGGCGAAGCTCGCCGCCCCTCCCCACCCCCAGACTTCGCGGGGGCGGCAGGGGAGGCAAGTCTGGATGGATTTGGTAGGTGCCCGCACGACTGCCGAGTGTTCAGGGCGAACCGGCGTTATCAATCACCATCCCGGATCGATGGATCGTACCGCCACCGCGATAGTCCTGGACGGCAGAGCTCCGTGCACAGTTTGTACCGTCCCGATGGCAGGCGGTGCCAAAGGTCGATGTCCCAGTCGTTGCCCTCGTACATTGTGAGCACACGCCTGAGCACGGTAGCGCTATCGCGGTGGTGCCGGTCGATGGTCTGATCGATCAGATCGGCCGGCAGGCCGCTCCGCATCGCTGCGGAGAGGATTCCGACAGCAAGGCCGGGCGACAGCTTCGCCGCTTGCCCGGGGATGGCTGACTGGGCGCGCATCGCATGCTCGAAAGCGCCCGCGCCGTAGTGGATGTCTTCGTTGGTAAAAGTGATCACACCGTCCTCGACTGGTTGACCGCACAAACGCTTCAGTGCGTGGCGGCTGAGGGGGGTGTACCGTGCCACCTCCGTCGTCCGACAGAGTGTTCCCAGAAACTGAAACAATCAGCCGCCTTCGACATGGAAAGCTTATAATCAATTACTTAGCCTTTAGCAGACAAAGGCATAGGTATGGACAAGGCCTTGCCTTGCAAGGCAAAGCATCCACTTGTTGAGCGATGATCGGGCGACAGGAGAGGAGGCGAAAGAATGAGCGATCCACGCCTAGCCCTTGTGGAGACGCTCATTGCTATGGCCGAATTCAAAGACGTTCCCTCAGTCGCCGCGGCGCTCGGCGTGAGCGTGACCACCGTGCCTCGCGATATCGAACAGTTGGAGGATTGGGCCGGCCGCATTCTGCTGTTGGACGGCCAGCTGACAACGGACGGGGAGAGGTTCGCGCGTGAAGCGGTATCCGTCTGGAGCTTTGCTGACTTTGTGCACGAGCGGCCAGGCCGTGCACGGGGCCACGGCTGGGCTCTCCTCCGATCCGCACGATCGAACGTTCGGCTGTCGGATTTGAAAGCGTTTTCCGTCTTAGCCGGGGGCGATGTGGCAAGTTATAGGTCGGCTGCTGATCACCTGTCTAGTGAGCAAAGCACATTAAGAAAGCAGATTGAGAAACTTGAAGTTCTGCTTGACAGTGACTTGTTCCGCGGCCGAGGAGATCTACTGAAGACGGATACGGGACGTAAGCTGCATCCGATAGCATCGAGCCTGATCTCGTATTTCAATCAGCTGAGTATATATGCCGATGATACAGCAAGGTCGACTGCCCAGTTAGCCGGATATCTGCATCGTATCCGTGACAATCTCGCGTTGAACTTGCACAATGCTGGCGTATTCATTGACGAATGTGAGCGGACAAAGCGTTTGTCCCTTAAGAACAAAGTGGAGCTTCGGAAAGCGAAAGATCTTTCGCTAAAGTGGAAAATCGCAATCGAAGAAATCGACAGGCATCTAACCCAGCGCTCACCTGTCGCGCCTTTCCATGGCGAGATGCCTGACAAGTTACGCCAGCCGGCGAGCTATGGCCAAAAGGACGACAACGGTGAGGAAGGCGAGCGGATGTGCTTGGACGAACTCGCCAATGAGGATCAGCCCAAGAAAGCCGAGCGTCTCACGGGGCGCGACGAACAGGCCATAGGCCAGCCCGGCGAGCAGTAGCACACACAGCGCGGTTGCCACCGCCTGCGCCGCAGCCAATACAACGCAGGCGGTGAGGAGGATGCCGAGCAGCTTCATGCGGCGTACTGACGGCAGAGCGCGAGAAGTTCGGGAAGGATGCCCTCTGCATCGGGTATGATCAGGACGTAGCCGAAAATCGAACCAAAGCTTTGGATCATCAGGAAGTGGCTATGCTCAAGATCGAGGTGATCCCAGAAGGGCTGAAAGCCAGCGGTGCCGAACCGGGCACCGTCGACCGGCTCAACCAGCGGCGAGAAACCAACTTCGCGCACGATGTCGCTTTCCTCGTCGCCGGGTTCGAGAATGATCCATTCGGTCCAGTCGGTAAGATCGCCCCACGGGGTTATGAGGGCGGCAAAGCGGCGTTCGAGCAGGCGGCGGAGTTGCGGGTCAATGTCGAGCATTAACACGCGCGCCATCGCGGCGCGGTCGTAGATCGTGATCATGGCGGAGGTTCTCCAAGCAAAGAAAAAGCCCGCGAGGCGGAGTGCCTTGCGAGCTGTAGAACCGCGTCGAGGCGGCGGTTTCATTGGGTTTCTTCGGATTTCGCGTCCGAGAGGCATGCCGTGCGGGCGGGCTTACGGCGTGGGAGGGGCTCCTGCCTGACCGGCACTAGCCTCGTCGGCGGAGGGAGGCTGGGTAAGGTCGCGGAGCAGCGCCAGCAGCGGTCGGTCGATGCCGTCGATATCAGGCACGAACAGGACAATGCCGAACCCGTCGTCAGAGAGGATCGTCACAGCCTCGAACCAGCCGCCGCGATCCGCGACCCACTCGAAGGCCGGCGAGGTTACGAGAGGGTAGCCCGCCGCTGCCTCAATGTCGGCAACGGTGTCATGAGCCTCGACCACAATGAGATAGGCCAAGTCGCCGAGGTCGTATTCTCCGCCAGTGTCCGCTAGGGTCTGTGGGGATTCATCGTGAGTTGATGACGGCGCCGACGAGGTGGATCATGGCTTCGAAGCTGCGGTCGGTTTTGCAGGCTCGCATGGCGATGCGCTTGAACTCCTTGAGCTTGCAGAAGAAGTTCTCGATCAGGTGCCGCCAGGTGTAGATCGCCGCATCGATCTTGAGCTTCTGCGCGCGGGCAGGATGCTGCGAGATAACGATCCGTGCGCCGCGATCGTTGAGTTCGGCGACGAGAGCGTTGTTGTCGAACGCCTTGTCGGCGATCAGCCCCGCGAAGGCGATACCGTCGATCAGCGGTGGTACCTCGACACTGTCGTACCGCTGGCCGGGCATGAGCCGAAAGCGCACCAGATTACCCAGCGCATCGGTCAGCGCCAGGATCTTGGTCGTCATGCCGCCTTTGGAGCGGCCGATGGCCTGGCTCTGAGTCCCCCTTTTGCGCCCTGACCGTGACGGTGGACCTTTACGATTGTGGCATCGACCATGGCGTATTCGAGGTCGGGTTCGTCCGACAGAGCATCGAATATCCGCCTGAAAACATCGGCCTCGCGCCAGTCCCGGAAACGACGGAACGCCGTGCTCCAGTTGCCGAAGCGCTCCGGCAGGTCGCGCCACGGACTGCCCGTGCGCGCGATCCACAACACCGCCTCCACAAACAGCCGGTTATCCCTGCCGCTTCGGCCAGGATCAGTCCGCTTGCCCAGACAATGTGGCTCGATCTTCGCCCATTGGGCATCCGTCAGTACGTCTCGGTCCATCCAAAGCGTGAATCACATTCGTAAAGCTTTGTGAATCCCCACACGCCCTAGAGCGTGATGACGTGGGTCTGAATCACTGGAGGTTCCCAGCGGCGCGATGATCTGATTCAAGGTGCAGGCCGGTGAAGGAGGCTGGTTTGCATGGCGAAGCCGTATTCGATGGACCTGCGCGACAGGGTGGTGCGGGCGGTGACGGCAGAGGGCATGTCGTACCATGCGGCTGCGGCCCGCTTCGGGGTTGCGCCAGGTTCTGCGATCAAATGGATGCGGCGCTACCGGGACACGGGCAGCGCGGCGCCGGGTCGAATGGGCGGCCGCCGCACCAATATCCTATCGGGCGCGACGCGAGACTGGCTGCTGGAACGGGTGGCGAGCGGCTTCACGCTGCGGGGTTTGGTGGCCGAACTGGCCGGGCGCGGCGTGAAGGTCGACTATGTTCAGGTCTGGCGATTTGCCCATGCCGAGGGTCTGAGCTTCAAAAAAAAGCGTGCTGCCCGCCGAGCAGCTCCGCCCCGCCATCGCGCGACGCCGGGCACAGTGGAAGAAATACCAGGGTCGGCTTGATCCGGCGCGCCTCGTCTTCATCGACGAGACATGGGTGAAGACGAACATGGCCCCCTTGCGAGGATGGGCGCCGGTCGGCCGGCGCCTCCACGCCAAGGTGCCCTACGGCCACTGGCGGACCATGACCTTCCTCGCGGCACTCCGATGCGATCGAATTGACGCACCCTGGCCCCTGTACATTGTAGGGACACAGATTCACGGTAGGCGTCGTCGTGGGGCGGGCTATTTCCGCAGGTTTTCGATACCGAGTTCGCGCCACATCCATGTGAAGTCGTAGGTCGCCATCGGGTCGCTCGGATCGGGCTTGGCACCGCTGCGGTTCTCGAGGTGCTTGAGCCAGGCAGCAAGACGATCGCGGCCCGCGGCGGTCTTGGCGGCCGCACGCGGGGTGATATCGCCCAGCATCCCGATCGGTTCGTCAAGTGTAGCGCGGTACTGGCGATCGAGCATGTCGTGGATGAGCGGGGTCGTGATTTCAGGGGATATGTCGGGCGCGGGTTCGGGTGTGGTCAGTCCCTCCCTTCGCGCCGCCATGGCCTGCTCGACGGTTTCGATCGCGGTGAGCGGGGTGCCGACCAGTCCGGCCAGTGCATCGGCGATAAGAGCGGTGCCGCGACCGGCACGCTCGGCGGAGGTGACGGCAAGGATCAGGGCGCGGCCCTTGAGTTCGACATTGCCGAGCACCGGGGTGCCGTCTTCCATCGTCACGCCCCAGCGCATCTTGCCCGTGGCTCTCGTTGTCTTGCCGGGCTTGTCGCCCAGCCAGTTCCAGAAATGGCTGGTTTCACGCTGAAGCGCGGGCAACGTGTCGAGCCGCTCCCCGATCAGGGCGTGGGTGGCACCGCGCGCGAAGGGGAAGCGCACGCGGTGAAACACCACCTCCTCGCCGTCGCTGTTGTGCAGGACCGGGATACTCGCCGGCTCCAGGGCGCGGGGCACGAGGTCGAACAGCCAGGCGGTGGTGATCAGGACGGGTAGCGCGCGAAGTTTGTCATCGTCGAGCACGAGCAGGGTGTGCGGACTGCGCTTTCCTTCCGCCCGGCGGAGGCCCCGCACCAGATCGTCGGCCGTCTCCATCGGGAAAGACAGCAGCCCGCCCGACAGGAGATGCCTGCCGCCGACCTCGACGACGCGGGCCCCGATCCGGTCCCATGGCTTGAGCGTCTGCGAGGCGCTGCGCTCGCTGACGCGCACCGGCTCGCCGCCCCGGATCAGGTCGCGGACCAGAAAGCCGTGGCCGGGTCGGACATCGCTGACCTCGTACAGGCTCATCACCGACGATCGCAGCGCACGCATATAGGCCTTGGCGGGGCCGCTCTCGTTCCAGCCCCGGCGTTTGATATAGTCGTCGACGATGTTGCGGCCATCGGGGGCGACGGCGCGCGTCAGCAGGTCCTCGAACGCGCAGCCCCACAGCACGCCCGCCCAGTGATCGCCGACGATATCGGCGAGGTCTTCGTAGCCGAAGTCGAACTCCTCCATCGCCAGCTCGAGATGATCGCCGAGCGCCTCGCCGAGATGGTCCGCCCAGGCCGGCGAGGTGGCGAACTTCATGAGACCGGACAGGTCGTGGCCCCGCTTCATCCCGCTTCTCCCTGTTCCTGGCGCCAGGCCGCGACAATCCGCGAGACGGTGGGTTCGCTGACGCCGTAGAGCCGGGCCATCTCGGCCCCCGACTTGCGGCCTGAAGTGACGGACTCGGCGATCTCGCGGCGCTGTTTGTCGGCCAGCTTGCGGCGGCGTCCACCGATCCGCCCCTCGGCGCGCGCCTGCGCCAGGCCGGCGGAGGTGCGCTCGCGGATCATCGCGCGTTCGAATTCGGCGAAGCTGCCGACCATCTGCATCATCATGCGCCCCGCCGCCGTGGTGGTGTCGATCGCCTCGGTGAGCGAGCGGAAACCTGCGCCGGCCGCTTCGATCCGGTCCATGATGTGAAGCAGATCCTTCAGGCTGCGCGACAATCGGTCGAGCTTCCAGACGACCACCACGTCGCCCTCGCGCAACTGCCCGATCATCTCGTGCAGCTTCGGGCGGTCCCAGCGCCCGCCGCTGGCGGTTTCCTCGAACACGCGCCGGCAACCGGCTGCATCCAACGCGCGAGCCTGCGCGACGTTGGACTGCTCCTCGCCCTTCGACACACGGGCATAGCCGATCAGATAGGATGTGTTGTCCAAGCCTGTCCTTCCGCAAACGGCCGTATCCGGAGGCCGGATCGGCTGTGGCTTTCAGCGGTAAATGTCACGAATGTCAGCACTAGGTGACGCCGATGACGAGGGTGCTGCGGGCGGCTTCCACGACATCCTCGCTGATGGTTGCGAGGCCGTTGATCTTCAGCACGC
>NZ_JBDZDK010000020.1:0-73837 GCF_040049155.1 Sphingomonas silueang | reverse complement strand
CCGCTCCCCCACCCGGCCACCCATCAGGATACTCGCGTGGGTGGCCGGGTGGGGGAGCGGGCCGGTGCCGCACAACGATCAAAAGCCGAACCGCGCACGGACGCCGTAGAAGCGCGGCATCGCCGGATAGACGCCGTAGGTGCCGGTCTGCTCGGGGATCGCGAACCCTGAGATGTTGTAATACTGGTTGGTGATGTTCTCCACGAAGAACTCGCCCGAGATGCGGCGATCGTCGGTCGCCACGCCGATCTTGCCGTTGAGCAGCGGATAGGCGTCGTTGCCGACCGTCGTCGCCCCCGTGCCGTCGCGCACGATCGACACATCGCTGTTGTAGCGCATGTCGACATGGAACAGCGCGTTGAGCTTGCCGGTCAGGCGCGGGGTCCAGGTTGCGGCGACGGTCACGACGTTGCGCGGCTGGTTCAGGAACTGCCGCCCGTTCTGGTTCTGGAGCGGGGTGCCCGCGAAGTTGTTGCTGGCATCATATGCCGCGTCGAGCAACGTGTAGCCGAGGCGGAAGCTCAGCGCGCGGATCGGCTGGATCACCGATTCCAGCTCGACGCCCTTGGCGGTCGACTTGGGCACGTTCTGCACCACGAAGCTGTTGCCGGCGAAGATCAGCGACTGGAGCCCCTTGAACTTCTGGTAGAACAGCGCCGCGTTGAACGAGAATTGCCGCGACAGGCTGGTCTTCAGGCCCAGTTCGTAGCTGTCGACCGTCTCCGCCCCGAATTCGAGGTCGCTCGCCTGCGCCCCGTCGCCGCCCAGCACCGTGGTGTTGAAGCTCGCCTGGTCGAGGTTGTAGCCGCCCGACTTGAACCCGCGGTCATAGCTGGCATAGCCGAGGATGTCGGGGGTGAACTTGTACGCCAGCTTGGCGGTGCCGGTCAGGCGGCTTTCGCTGCGGTCGTGCGAATAATTGCCGTTGAACTCGCTGCTGAGCGCGGGATTGCAGCTCAGGAGAAACAGGTTCTGGAACAGCGCCGGGCTCGCCGCGCGGATGGCGTTGCGATAGGTGACGGCACGCGGATCGTTGCCGAGGAAGAAGCCGCAGGCCGACGGATTGCTGTTGATCGACGCCGCCAGCTCCTTGCGCTCGTAATTGTAGCGCAGGCCGAGCGTTAGCGACAATTTGTCGTTGAAGTTGATGATATTGTGGGTGAACAGCGCGAAGGCGTTGGTATCGACCTGGAAATCGTCGTTGTTGTTGCCCTGCCCCGGCTGGTTCGGGGTCAGCGGCGTGTTGAGATAGGTGAACAGCGCCGATCCCGGCGGGGCGGCGGCCTGCAGCGCGGCGCTCTGGGCATAGAGCAACTGCCCGAACAGCGGCACCGTGCCCGCCGGGAGCGCCGCACCGCCGCGCAGGGCGGTGGCGACCTGGGTGAAGGTCGGCACGTTGAAGCTGCCGTAGAATTGCGCGGCGCGCCCGATGCCGCCTGCCGACGGCGGTGCCGCCAGCACCCCCGCCAGCAGCGTATCGACATAGCGGTTGGCGTCGTTGCCCAGCCGCACCGTGTCGCGCAGCTTCAGCTTCTCGTTCAGGTAGAAGGCGCCGACGAGGAAATCGACCTTGCCGTCGAACAACTGCCCCTGGAAGCGCACTTCCTGCGTGATGTCGCGCAGCGCCGAGCGATAGCCCTCGCGATACGCGCGATCGATGCCCGAATAGTCGATGTCCTGGTTCCGCAGCACCTGGAAATCGCGATAGGCGCTGATCGAGGTCAGCTTGAAATCGCCGACATCGGCGTTCAGCTCGCCCGAGACGCCCCAGTCGCGCACCGCCTCGGCATAGTCGCGGTTGGGCGAGGCGGCCATCTTCCGCTCCGACGGCGCGCCCGTGTAGATGCCGGTGCGGCCCTGCTGCGCGGCGATCGACTGGATCGCGGCCGCCGTCTGGCCGCGGGTGCTGCTGACCACGCCGCAGCATTGTTCGTCGGTCTTGTAATAGTCGCCGATCAGCCGGAAGCTGAGCGTCGAGGTGTCGTACAGCGCCTGCCCGCGCACATACCAGCGGTTGATGTCGTTGAACGAACGGTCGGAGTTCACATCGTCGATGTATCCGTCGCGCTGCCGCCAGCCGCCGTCGACGCGCAGCGCCAGCGTTTCGGCGACCGGGCCGGTCAGCGCACCCTTCAGCTCATAGGCGTTGTAGTTGCCGTATTCGCCCTCGACATAGCCGCCGAGGTCGAACTTCGGCTGCGCGGTGAACACCGACAGCGCACCCGCCGAGGTGTTGCGCCCGAACAGCGTGCCCTGCGGCCCGCGCAGCACCTCGACCCGCTCGATCTCGGGCAGCTCGGCGATGGCGATGCCCGCGCGCGAGCGGAACACGCCGTCGATGAACACGCCGACCGCAGGCTCGAAGCCGGGATTGTCGCCCGCCGTGCCCACGCCGCGGATCGACAGCGAGGTCGACACCGCCGACGACTGGCCGGTCGTGGTCTGGAGCGAGGGGGCGAGCTGTTCGAGGCCGCGGATGTCGCGCACGCCCGCATCGTCGAGCAGTTGCGCGTTCACCGCCGTCACCGCGATCGGCACGTCCTGGATCGGTTCGGCGCGACGGTTGGCGGTGACGATGATGTCGTTGCCCCAGTCTTCGGCGGGCGCGGCCAGCGCGGTCTGGTCGGGCGCGGCGACCCCGGCGGGCGCGACCGGGCTCTCGGTCGTCTGCGCCAGCGCACCCGGCGCGGCGAGCAGCATCGACAGGGCCGTCGCACCCAACAGCTCGAACTTGGTCATGGCATCCCCTCTCTGCTAACCGCCGGTCTCTGCCGTGCGTGATTCGTATTTCGTGGCGAACCAGCCAGCGCGCGTCAACGGGGAAGACATGGGGTCCGTGCGCTTTCTTTGGGTATTCGGGTATGGAAGCCACACCTGCCGTCTCCGAGTGATACCAAGGGTGTAGCTGCGGCGGGCAGAATATCGGGAATGGAAACGACGATGTGTGACGCGACTGACGACATGGCCGACGGCGATCTGGTGCGCCCCGCACCCAAGCTGCCGGTGCCCGACGACGTAGCGGAAGCGGTGCGCACCCTGATCCGCTGGGCCGGGGACGACCCGTCGCGCGAAGGGCTGCGCGACACGCCGCAGCGGGTGGCGCGGGCGTGGAAGGAATATGCGCAGGGCTACGCCGAGGACCCGACGATCCATCTGGAACGGGTGTTCGAGGAGGTCGGCGGCTATGACGAGATCGTGCTGCTGCGCGACATCCCGTTCCAGTCGCATTGCGAGCATCACATGGCCCCGATCATCGGCAAGGCGCATATCGCCTATCTGCCGAAGGACCATGTCGTCGGCATTTCCAAGCTGGCGCGAGTGCTGCACGGCTATGCCCGGCGGTTGCAGGTGCAGGAGCGGCTGACCGCCGAGGTCGCCGACTGCATCTGGAACGGCCTCAGGCCCCGCGGCGTCGCGGTGGTGATCGAGGCGACCCATGCCTGCATGACCGCGCGCGGGGTGCGCACGCCCGGCGTCACCATGACGACCAGCCGGATGATGGGCGTGTTCCGCGACGACGAACGCAGCCGCGAGGAAGTGCTGGCGCTGATCGGGCGCGGCTGAGGGAACGGCGGGACGGGGGCGATCGTTTCGGGGGCATGATGAATCGACCGCTCGCCGCCGTTGCCGTGCTGCTGCTCGGCGCCTGTTCCGCCGAACCGCCTGCCGCGGCGGACAATGCGGCGACGCAGCCGGTCGGGTCGGTCGGCGGCGTCGCGCCCACCCCGCTGCCCAGCGTCCTGCCCGGCGTGCCCGAGGAGCCCGCCCCGCACCCCGCCCCCGCGCTGCAACCGATGGTCCGTGCCGATTTCGAGGACCGCCAGCTGCTGGGTGCCGGATGCAGCTTCCGCGCGCAGCCTGGCGGCGCGATCCTGCTGATGCTGCGCGACGAGGGCGACGGGCTGGTCAAATACGACAAGCGCCTGCGCCGGATCAGCGCGGCGACGCCGGGGCGCGCGGCGATCAGCGGCGGCGGCATCGCGGCGGGCGAGCATGTGTCCTTCACCATCGCCCGTGCGGCGGGCGCGGAGCAGCCGACCGGCGGCTGGGACGCGACGCTGACGATGCGCACCGACGACGGCGGCGAGACGATCTATCGCGGCGGCGTGTGGGAATGCGGATAAGGCGGCCTGAACCGCCATTTCCACCGTCCGTGTCGAGCGCAATCGCGATTCGGTTCTCCCCTCCCTGGAAGGGGAGCGACTCCACTTACACATCGGCCGAACGTCGATCGGATATCCGGCTCGACACCCGCCGTGTCCCGCGACTTGGCTCGCGACGAACGGCGCTGGCCGGCATCCATCGGAAATCTGGTGGCCTCGGAGGGACTCGAACCCCCGACGCCCGCTTTAGGAAAGCGGCGCTCTGTCCAGCTGAGCTACGAGGCCTTGGGTGCCCGCTCTATCGCCGGTCGCGCGCCTGCGCAACGCATCAGTTGGCGCGATCGGGCGGAACCACCGGCAGCGGCAGCGGCGCGATCGGCACGCCTTCCTCGACCAGCGCCTTCGCCTCGGCGCGGGTCGCCTGACCGTGGATCGGGGCAGGATCGGCCGCCCCGCTGTGCATCGCCCGCGCGCGGGTCGCGAAGTCGCGGCCGACCCATTCGCTGTCCTTCAGCGCCGCCTGCTGCGCCCGCGCCAGTGCGGACAGCGCCGCCTTGACCGCCTGCGGCGACGGCGCGGCATTGCCCTTGGGTGCGATATTGGGGGCCATCACCGCCTTCTCGACGCCGGTATCGCCGCACATCGGACAGGCGATCAGCGCGCCCGAGCGCTGTTCGTCATAGGCGGCGCCGGAGGCGAACCACGCCTCGAACACATGGCCCGCGGTGCAGCGCAGGTCGAACACGATCATCCGATCACCTCGACCGGCGGGATCGCCCGGCGATGCGCCGCGACCGGCACCCGCGCCCGTACCGCCGCCACCTGTGCCGGATCGATCGTGGCGAAGCCCAGCCCCTCGCCCTCGCCCATGTCGAGCAGCACCTCGCCCCACGGCCCGACCACCAGCGAATGGCCATAGGTGGTGCGCCCGTCTTCATGCGTGCCGCTCTGCGCCGCCGCGACGACATAGGCCCCCGCCTCGATCGCCCGCGCGCGCAGCAGCACGTGCCAGTGCGCCCGGCCGGTCGGCACGGTGAAGGCGGCGGGCACCGCCAGCACCTCGGCCCCCGCATCGCCGAGCGCCCGGAACAGGTCGGAGAACCGCAGGTCGTAACAGATGCTGAGGCCGATGCGCCCGAGCGGCGTCGCCACCACCCGCGCGGCATCGCCCGGCGCATAGCTGGCCGACTCGCGCCACGATTCCCCGGTCGGCAGGGTCACGTCGAACAGATGCAGCTTGTCATAGGTGGCGCGGACCGCACCGCCCGCGTCGATCACATAGCTCCGGTTGGCGAGCAGCCCGTCGCCCCGCCGCACCGCCAGCGAGCCGAGATGCACCCAGATCCCCGCCGCCGCCGCCGCACTTCGCACCGCCGCCAGCACCGGATCATCGGCTTCGGCATGGAGGTTCGCCGCCGCGCGTTCCCGGTCGCGATCGAGCAGCCCGGACATCTCCGGCGTGAACAGCATCGCCGCCCCGCCCGCGGCGGCATCGTGCACCGCACGCACGATCGCATCGGCATTGGCGGCGGGATCGATCCCCGCCGTCATCTGGAGCAGCGCCAGCTTCACGCGGCCAGCAGCGGGTCCAGCTTGCCCGCACGCTCCAGCGCGGCCAGATCGTCCGAACCGCCGACATGGGTGTCGCCGATGAATATCTGCGGCACGGTGGTGCGGCCGTTCGACTGCGCCAGCATCTCCTGCCGCTTCGCGCCGCCCATGGTGATGTCGATCTCGTCGTACGCGGCGCCCTTCTCGTCGAGCAGCCGCTTGGCGCGGGTGCAATAGGGGCAGAACGCCTTGGTGTAGATGCGGATGTTTGCCATGCGACCGAGGTGTGGGCGAGCGGGCGGCTTGTCAATCGTCCGTCGCGACGACCCGTGCCCAGCACAGCACCTGCACCTCTGCCGTGCCGCCCGCCTTCAGCACCCGCGCACAGGCATCGACGGTCGCGCCGCTGGTCAGTACGTCGTCGATCAATAGCACCCGCTCGCCCGTCGCCGGACGGTGCAGCGCAAAGGCGTCGCGCACCGCCCGCGCCCGTGCCGCCGGGCCCATCGCGCGCAGCGGCGGCGTCGCCCGTGTCCGGCGCAGCAGGTCGCGCGCCAGCGGCTTGCCCGTCATCCGCGCCAGTTCGCCGGCGATCAGCAGCGACTGGTTATAGCCCCGCTGCCACAGCCGCCAGCGGTGGAGCGGCACCGGCACGATCAGCGTCGTGTCGGGGGGCACGTGGCGCAGCATCAGCCGGGCCATCGTTCCCGCCATGCCGGGCCGCCCGCCATATTTCAGCTTCAGCGCGACATCGCGGGCGACCGGGCCATAGGCGACCGCCGCCCGCGCGCCGTCATGCACCGGCGGGCGCGCCGCGCATGTCGCGCAGGTTGCGACCGGTTCGATCGCGCACGGGCTGCCGCACCGCGCGCACGCCGGATCGCCGAGGAAGCGCAGGCCCTGCCAGCATGCCGCGCAGAAGCGGTGATCCGCGTCGCTCTCCACCCCGCACGCCGGGCAGCGCGGCGGCAGCGCCAGCGCGACGATTCGGCCGAGAAGGGCGGCGGGGCGCATCGCCCCCCTTGTCGCGCCTCCCCCCGCCCGGCACAAGGCGCGGGTGAGTGTCCCCGACCTGTTCGCCCGATCGCGCCGCCGCCTGCACCGCGACCGCGCCGCCGCCGATTTCGCTTCCGCCGACTTCCTCCACCGCTTCATGCTGGAGGGGGTCGAGGAGCGGCTGCACGCGGTGACGCGGCAGTTTGGCGACGTGCTCGACCTCGGCTGTGCCGACGGCGGGTTCACGCCCCCGCCCGGCGCGCGCGTCGTCCGCTTCGATCCCGGCTTCGCCTTTGCGCGGGCCGTGGGCGGCGTGCAGGGCGACGAGGACCGGTTGCCCTTCGCCGACGGCGCGTTCGATCTGGTGGTGTCGGTCGGCGTGCTCGACAGCGTCAACGACCTGCCCGGCGCGCTGGCGCTGATCCGCCGCGCGCTGCGCCCCGACGGGCTGTTCCTCGCCGCCTTCACGGGCGGCGCGACGCTCGCCACGCTGCGCCGCGCGCTGCTGTCGGCGGAGAGCGAGCGGCCCGCCGCGCGGGTGCATCCGCAGATCGACCTGCGCTCGGCGGGCGACCTGCTGGTACGCGCCGGGTTCGCGCTGCCGGTCGCCGATTCGGAGACGCTGACCGTGCGCTATGCCGGGATCGGGCGGCTGATCGCCGACCTGCGCGGCATGGGCGCGACCAGCCTGCTGGGGCCGGTGCCGCTGACCCGCACGACACTGGCCGGTGCCGCGGAGGCGTTCGCCGAGCGCGCCGATGCCGACGGACGCACGGCGGAGACGTTCGAGGTGGTCTACCTCACCGGCTGGGCCCCCGCCCCCGGCCAGCCGCAACCCGCGCGCCGGGGCAGCGCCACCGCGTCGCTGGCGGATGCGCTGGGGCGCAAGGGGTAGCTAGGGCGGCGGGAGGCCATGACCGCCGCCGTTCCGCCTCCCGCATGACCCGAGGCGCATATGGATTCCCGCCTGCGCGGGAATGACGAGACCTCGGCCCGCTCCCCCTGTTCGTCCCGAGCGAAGTCGAGGGACGTGCCGCAAGCGCTGCGCACGGTGTCTCGACTGCGCTCGACACGAACGGTGCTGCGCGCAGGCCGACGACCGACCTACACCAGCGCCTCCAGCAATCCGATCAGCGGCCGGTCGGCGGGCGGCATCGCCAGCGCGTGCAGCTCCACCGGCCGCACCCATTGGAGCGCGGTCGCGTGGCGCGCCTCCGCCATCCCCTGCCACTTGCGCAGCGCATAGAGCAGCAGCACCAGATGCCGCGCGCCCAGCGGCTCGCTGGCGAAGGCGGCGGGGGCGAGGCAGCTGTGATCGACCACGATCCCCAGTTCCTCGTGCAGTTCGCGCACCAGCGCGCCCTCGGGCGTCTCGCCCGGTTCCACCTTGCCGCCGGGAAACTCCCACAGGCCCGCCATGGCGGTGCCGGGCGGGCGCTGCTGCACCAGCACCCGCCCGTCGCGATCGATCAGCGCGGCGGCGGTGACGAACAGGATCGGGACCGGCATCGACATTCTGTTAACCTCGTATCGGATAGCGGATGTGGCGCTGCTTTCGGGGGAACGGGCCTGCCATGCAACGGATCATGCGTCGCGCCGCCGCTTTCGCCCGCAACCGGCGGGGTGGCACCGCGATCGAATACGGACTGGTTCTCGCGCTGATCGTGCTGGTGATCCTCGCCAGCCTCGTCGCGCTGGGCAAGACGACCGCCGCGATCTGGAACGACGTCGCCGCGCAGGTGATCCGGAATGGGCCGCGCCGGTAACAATATGCCGGGCGTTCGGTTCCGCCCTTAAATCTTTCTCAACCCCGCACTTCCTAGAACGACACTGCTGGTCGGGCAGATCGCCCGGCAAGCCGGGTACAAGTCGAATCACGCAGAACCATGGAGACCGGAATGCAGAAGATCCGCAGCTTCGTTAAGAACAGCAAGGGCGCGACCGCCATCGAATACGGCCTGATCGCCGCACTCATCGCCGTCGCTGCGATCGCCGCGATGAAGGGTCTGGGCGGCCAGCTCCAGAAGACCTTCAACAACGTGCAGTCGACCATGGCGAGCCCGAACGCCAAGTAATCGTCGCGCCTTCGGGCACGAACGACGGGCGGCGGGACCGAGGTTCCGCCGCCCTTTTCGTGCGTCAGTGCCACGGACTGCTCCAGACCGTTCGTGTCGAGCACAGTCGAGACACCACGCACAACGCCTGCGGCACGTCCCTCGACTTCGCTCGGGACAAACGGTGCCAGTGCGGGTTGGCTTACAGCCGCCCCATCTTCAGGAATTTCTCGCGCCGGTCGCGCCTCAGGCGCGCGGCGTCCATGCCGATCAGCGTGGTCAGCGTGCCCTCGATCGCATCGCCCAGCGCGCCGATCGCCGCTGCGGGATCGCGGTGCGCCGCGCCCAGCGGTTCGGGCACGATCTGGTCGATGACGCCCAGCGCCTTCAGGTCCTGCGCCGTCACCCGCATCGCCTCCGCCGCTTCGGGCGCCTTGTCGGCGGTGCGCCACAGGATCGACGCGCAGCCCTCGGGCGAGATCACCGAATAGACGGCGTGCTCCAGCATCAGCACGCGGTTGCCCGCCGCCAGCGCGATCGCACCGCCCGATCCGCCCTCGCCGAGGATCGCCGACACCATCGGCACGCCGAGGTTCAGCGCCGCCTCGGTCGAGCGCGCGATCGCCTCCGCCTGGCCGCGCTCCTCCGCCTGGATGCCGGGGAAGGCGCCCGAGGTATCGACCAGCGTGACGACCGGCAGGCCGAAGCGGTCGGCCAGCTGCATCAGCCGGATCGCCTTGCGATAGCCCTCGGGCTTGCCCATGCCGAAATTGTGCTTGAGGCGCGATGCGGTGTCGTCGCCCTTCTCATGGCCGATCACCATCACCCGCCGCCCGCGTAAGCGCCCGATGCCGCCGAGAATCGCGGAATCGTCGGCAAAGGCACGGTCGCCGCCCAGCAGCATGAAATCCTCGACCAGCGCGGCGACATAATGCTTGAAGTGCGGGCGCTCGGGATGGCGCGCGACCTGAGTCTTCTGCCACGGGGTCAGCCTGGCATAGGTTTCGCGCAGCAGCCGGTCGGACTTGGTCTGCAACCGGCCGATCTCGGCGGCGATGTCGACCGCGCCGTCGGCGGCGGTATCGCGCAGCTCGTCGATGCGTGCCTGCAACTCGGCGATGGGTTTTTCAAAATCGAGGAAAGTGGCCATGGCCCCGCGCCCTATGACCGCACCCGCCCTTCGTCAATCAGCGGGTGGCGTTCGGCGACCAGCCGCACCAGCCGCGCGCGATCGACATGGGTGTAGATTTCGGTGGTGGCGATATCGGCATGGCCCAGCATCGCCTGTAGCGCGCGCAGGTCCGCGCCGCCCTCCAGCAGATGCGTGGCGAAGGCGTGACGCAGCACGTGGGGGCTGATCCGGTCGGGCGGGATACCCGCCTCGGCGGCCAGCGCACGGACCAGTTGATAGAGCCGCACCCGCGTCAGGTGCGCCTTACCCGAGGGGAACAGCCACGCGCTGTCGGCGGGGACATGCGCCCGCCAGCGCGCGACGGCGGCGCGGGCACGATCGGACAGCGGCACCATCCGCTCGCGCCCGCCCTTGCCCTTCAGGATCATGTACGGGCGGTCAGGCGCGATCGCTGCGCGGGGCAGCGACACCAGCTCGGTCGCGCGCAGCCCCGAACCATAGAGCAGCTCGAACAGCGCGGAGAGGCGCAGGTCGTTCCGGTCGGGCGGCACGCGGGCGATGCGCGCATCGATCGCGGCGAACATCGCGTCGACATCGCCGCGCGACAGCGTACGCGGCAGCCCGCGCCCGTTGCCGGGCCGGGGCAGCGCCGCGCCGGGATCGTCGGCGCGCAGCCCCTCCTCCGCGAGAAAGGCGAAGAAGCGGCGCAGCGCGGCGCTCTTGCGTGCCACGGTCGCGCGGGCGAGGTCGCGCCAGTCGTGGGCGACGTGCGTGATCGCCTCCGCATCGGCGCTGCCCAGCCGCCCGCCCAGCGTATCGGAGGCGAGCCGCAGGTCGCTGGCATAGGCGGCGATGGTGTTGCGCGCGGCACCCGCCTCGGCGGCGAGCATTTCGAGGAAGCGTTCGATGAGGATGGCGTCAGGAGTCACTGCCGTGGTTCCCTCGGCGTACCCCTGCGCAGGCCGGGGTCCAGGGTCAAGCAGAACCGGCGTCCGCGCCTGTGACCCTGGGCCCCCGCCTGCGCAGGGGTACGGCTGGGGACGGGCCATATAGTCGCTTCATGATTCCCGCGCAGGCGGGCATCCATAGCCGCTACCCGTCCGGCTCCAGCCGCCACCTCGGCGCATATGGATTCCCGCCTGCGCGGAAATGACGGCGGTAACGGCATCACCCCCGCGCGATCGCTTCCGCGGCGATCATCCGCGCCTCGCCCTCGCGGCCCGCCGCGCGCAGGGCGGCGACGATGTGGAACAGCGCCTCGGGCCCGACCCCGCGCCAGTCGCGCGTCTGCATGCCGACCGCCGCCAGCAGCAGCACGGTGCCCGCCTCGCCGTTCACCCCGGCGGTGTCGATCGCGTCGGTCCATGCATTGCGCGCGCCGATCGCGACATTCAGGTCGCTCGCAAGGCCCCGTATCTCGCCCTGCGGCAACCGCCCCAGCCCGGCCAGCCCGGCGAACAGCAACGCGCCCTTGCGCGCATCGCGCCCGGCATAGTCCGACACCGCGCCCGCCCGCACCGTCCGCCCGACCGGATCGGCCAGCGCGAGCATCGCCCAGCCGTCGCTGCCCGCCGCGGCCACCGATGCCCAGCGCATCGCGGGCAGGTCCAGCCCGGCGGTCAGCATCGATGCGATCAGCGCATCGGCATCCTCGGCATGTGCCGCGACCGGCGCGATCATCGCCGCCGCGCGCGCGGTCAGCACCCGCCGGGCGTAGCCCGCCTGCCCCTCGACACCCCACAACTGGCGGAGCATCGCCATCCGGTCTGCGTCGTTGCCCGCAAACGCCGTGCGCAGGTCGCTCGACAGCGCGGTCTGCGCGCTGGTCGCATCCTCGTCGAGGCCGAGCTGGGCATAGAGATCGACCAGCGCCGCGCTTGACAGCACGCCCTGCGCCGCCGCCAGATCGGCATCGGCCAGCCGCGCGCCGGGCGCGTACTGCGGCGCGGTGGCATGCCAATAGCGTACCTGCGGCCCCGCCGTGTCGAACAGCGGGCCCGGCACCTCGGTCGCGGCGGCGGCGGCAAGGCCGTAGCGCCATGCGCTCAGCCGATCCACGCCGTCCCATTCGATCGTCACCGCGCGGCGGCCCTGCGCGCCCGCGCCGACGATCTGCTCGGCCAGCGCCACGTCGATCGCGCCGCCGCCGGGCGCCTGTCGCCGGGCCTGGTCGATGATCCGCCCCGCCTCGCGCGCCTCGCCCGACAGGCCGAGGCACATCGCATTGGCCAGCCGCCAGCCGCGTTCGTTGGAGACGGTAAGCGCATCGTCGACCAGCGGGCACAAGCCCCCCGGATCGCCGGTCGCCAGCATCGCCTGCATCGCGATCTGGTAGAGCTTGGGCGTGTAGTTGTCGGTATCGACCGACTGGACCAACGCGCGGGCGGCAGGCGCCTCGCCCATGCGCAGCAGCAGCCACGCCCGCTCGGCGGCGAAGTCCGCGCCGCCCACCTGTACGGGCGTCGTCACCCCGGCGGCCAGCACCCGGCGCAGCGCGATCGACAGCCAGCGCGAGGCGACCGGCGCGTCGAGCGAGCGCATCAGCCGCTCCAGCCACGGCCCCGGCGCGCCACCGAACGCATCGGCGCCGAACGCCGCCCCGGCCTCCCCCGCAATGCCCACCTGACCCAGCGAGCGGCGGGCGATGGCGGGCAGTTCATAGTCGCGCAGCGCCTGCGCATCGACCGGGGTCGGCGTCGGCGTCGCGGTGGGGGTCGCGCCCGGAAGCGGCGGCAGGGCGGGATCGGTCGGCAGCGGCTGCACGATCGGCGCGGACGGCGCGAAGCCCGGCACCCCCGGCTGCGTCGCCGAAGGGCGCGGCGTCGGCGTGGGCGACGGGGCGGGTGTATCGCCGAAGCCGGGCGGCAGCAGCGATTCGGGCACGTCCTGCCCGATCGCGGGCACGCCGACGATCAGCGCCGCCGCCGCGACGCCGATCCGCCAGCGATCAGTTCGCGAGATTTTCAAGCGCGACCGCCTTTTCCACCTGCACCGGCTGCCGCTCGGTCGAACGGCCCGCCAGCAGGAACATCGCCGCGACCAGCGCGACAAGGACGACGACAAGGACTAGAAGCGAACGCGACATGGATCAGATCGTCCCGAAACAGGGGAAAGTGAAGGCAGCGACGCGCCTTTTGCCCGATGGGCGGGGCGGCTGTATAGCCCCCGGTGCAATGCTGCAAACCCACGACTCCCTTGACCCCCCGCCGCCGCCGCCCCGCTGGTCGGGCAAGCCGATCGTCCTCGTCGGGCTGATGGGCGTCGGCAAGTCCACCGTCGGCCGCCGTCTGGCGCAGCGGATGAAGCTGGATTTCGTCGATGCCGACAACGAGATCGAACATGCCGCGGGCATGACCATCGCCGAGATCTTCGAGCGGTTCGGCGAATCGCATTTCCGTGACGGCGAACGCCGCGTCATCGCGCGGCTGATCGACGGGCGGCCCAAGATCATCGCCACCGGCGGCGGCGCGTTCATGCAGGACGAGACACGCGCGCTGATCCTCGATCAGGCGCTGGCGATCTGGCTCGACGCCAGTCCCGACGTGCTGGCCGACCGGGTGCGCCGCCGCGACACCCGCCCGCTGCTGCGCGGCAAGGACCCGCGCAAGGTGCTGGCCGACCTCGCCAAGGTGCGCAACCCGGTCTATGCGCTGGCCCCGATCCGCGTCGTGAGCCAGCACGCGCCGCACGACGCCACCGTCTCCGCCATATTGAAAGCCATCGGCCAATGACCGTCATCCCCGTTTCACTTGGGGTCCGCAGCTACGACATCGTGATCGAGGACGGGGTGCTCGCGCGTGCCG
Organism: Sphingomonas silueang; assembly: GCF_040049155.1. Lineage (NCBI taxonomy): Bacteria > Pseudomonadati > Pseudomonadota > Alphaproteobacteria > Sphingomonadales > Sphingomonadaceae > Sphingomonas > Sphingomonas silueang. The sequence goes on along the minus strand of NZ_JBDZDK010000020.1, from coordinate 60,198 downwards.
GGGAGCACCTTGCCCCCATCGCGCGCGGGCGGCGGATGGTGATCGTGGCCGATGCGAACGTCGGCCAGCACCTGGCGACGCTGCGGGCGTCGCTCGCGGCGTCGAGCGTGGCGAGCGAGGCGATCGAAATCCCGGCGGGCGAGGGGTCCAAGAGCTGGGCGACGCTCGAACGGCTGCTCGATTCGCTCCTCGCGCTCGGCGTCGAGCGCGGCGACCATCTCGTCGCGCTGGGCGGCGGGGTGATCGGCGACCTCGTCGGCTTCGCCGCCGCGATCCTGAAGCGCGGCTGCGGCTTCGTGCAGGTGCCCACCACGCTGCTCGCACAGGTCGATTCGTCGGTCGGCGGCAAGACCGGCATCAACACCCGCGCGGGCAAGAACCTCGTCGGCGCGTTCCACCAGCCCGCGCTCGTCCTGATCGATCCGCAGACGCTCGACACGCTGCCGCCGCGCGAAGTCCGCGCGGGCTATGCCGAGGTCGTGAAATACGGGCTGATCGACGATCCCGATTTCTTCGCATGGTGCGAGGCGCACGGGGGCGAATTGCTGGCGGGCGATCCGGCGGCGCGCGCGCACGCCATCGCGCGATCGGTCGCGGCCAAGGCGCGGATCGTCGGTGAGGACGAGCGCGAGACGTCGGGCAGGCGCGCGTTGCTCAACCTCGGCCATACCTTCGGCCATGCGCTGGAGGCGGAGGCCGGGTTCGACGGATCGCTGCTGCACGGCGAGGGCGTGGCGGCGGGCATGGCGCTCGCCTTCGCCTTTTCGGCGGAACAGGGACTGTGCGATCCGGCGGATGCCGAACGGGTCGCCGCCCACCTGCGCGCCAGCGGCCTGCCCGACGGCCTCGCCGCCGCCGGGATCGCGGCATCGGGCGCGACGCTGGTCGGCCACATGCTCCACGACAAGAAGCGCGAGGGCGGCACCCTGCCCTTCCTGCTCGCGCGCAAGATCGGGCAGAGCTATCTCGACCGCTCGGTCGATCTGGGCGCGGTCGCCGCCTTCCTCGACGCGCAACCCCGCTGATGCCGCGCGGCGTCGCCAAGGCGAACCTGCCCACCAAGACCTGCCCGGTGTGCCAACGCCCCTTCGCATGGCGGAAGAAGTGGGAGCGTGACTGGGACAAGGTCGTCTATTGCTCCGAACGCTGCCGCCGCGGTGCGAAGGCCACGGGCATGCCGGGCGGTTAAGCGAATCGCAAGGTCTGCCTGCCACAAGGCAAGGTGGGAGGATCGCACGCCATGCAACGGTCGAGGGCACGTCTGGCGACTCGCAATCCGGTGCTCCGCTGGCTGACCGCGCCCGGCGCACCGGTCCGCGATGCGGCGCGGCCCGTCCTGCTCGGCGAACTCCTGTCCTCGCCGGTCGCGCTGTTCCTCGGGGCGAGCAACAGCCTGCTGGTGCTGACGGTCGCGTGGAACACGACCCACTGGCACGTGTTCCTCGCCTTCGCCGTCGTCGAACTGCTGCTGCTGGCGACGCGGGTCGGCGTGGTGCGGCACATCGCCCGCGTCCGCCGGGCAGGGGGCGTGCCCGCGATCGACGCCTCGGTGGTGCTGTCGATCCTGTGGTGCGGGTTGCAGGGCCTGGTAGCCTGCACCGTCATGCTGCGCGCCGAACCGGTGCTGATGATCGTGTCCGCCACGGTCGTGATGGGGCTGATCGCGCCGATCTGCGCGCGCAACTATGCCGCCCCGCGGCTGGCGATGCTGCTGGTCGCGCTGTGCGACCTGCCGTTCAAGGCGGGGGCGGTCGCATCGGGCATCCCGCTGCTGCTGACGCTGGTACCGATGATCGTGCCGTTCTTCATCGGCATCCTGTTCGTCCTGCGCAGCTTCAACCGCACGTTGATCGCCACGCTGGAGGCGGAGGAGGCCAATCGCCACCTCGCGCGGCACGATGCGCTGACCGGGCTGCTCAACCGCCACGGGCTGGACGAGGCGCTCGCGCGGCTGCCCGTCGCGGCGGAGCATGCGATGGCGGTGCTCTGCGTCGATCTCGACGGGTTCAAGGCGGTGAACGACCGGCTCGGCCATGCGGCGGGCGACCGGGTGCTGGCCGGGGTCGCCGACCGGCTTCGCGCGGCGGCGGGCCCCGACGATATCGTCGCACGGCTGGGCGGCGACGAGTTCATGATCGTCGTGCGCCGCCGCATGCCCGCCGCGATCGAGGCGTTCGCCGCGACGCTGATCGACCGGATCGCCGCGCTGCCCTTCGCGGTCGACGACGGCCAGCGCGCACGGATCGGGGCCAGCCTCGGCTATGCCTGTTTCCCGGAAGACGGCGCGACCGCCGCCGAACTGCGCGTCCGCGCCGATGCCGCGCTCTATGCCGCGAAGGAAGGCGGCAAGGGCATCGGCCTGCGCTATGTCCCCTCGATCGGCAGCGCCGCCTGACCTCAGGGCACGTCGCTGTTCTGCGCCTGCATCTGCCGCCGCTCGGCGAACCACTGGCGCAGCATCGCCTGGGTGCAGCCGGTCTGCCCGCCGTCGCCGACCGGGGAACAGCTGTTGGGCCGCCCGATCCGCGCCGCCTCCATCGCGACGTCGGCGCGGGCCGCCCAGCTCGCATCGGCGCTCGCCTGCGACGGCTGGTCGCGGAAGCGTTTGGGGATGCGGTAGCGTTCGTTCTCGCCCATGCGCGCGCACACCACGATCTCGTCGGGGTCGCGCGGCTTGGGGCAGGCTTCCTCGCCATAGACGGTGGCGTTGCGCACCCGCTGCGGCGGCGGCTCGGGCGCGTCCTGCGCCAGCACCGGGCCGGTCGCCGCCAGTGCCATCCCCGCCAACATTACCCACCGCATCGCCGTTCTCCTCGTGCCGCCACTTGAGCGACGCCTTCGATTAGCCGGACATGAACGCACCAAAGTTTCGCGATGTTGCACCCGCGCCACGGGACGCTATGGCGGGGGGCATGATCCTCGTCATCGACAATTACGACAGCTTCACCTGGAACCTCGTCCATTATCTGATGGAGCTGGGCGCCGAGGTGCTGGTCGAGCGCAACGACGCGCTGACCGCCGCCGAGGCGTTGGCGAGCGGGGCCGACGCGCTGCTGATCTCGCCGGGCCCGTGCACCCCGAACGAGGCGGGGGTGTCGCTCGACCTCGTGGCGGCCTGTGCCGAGGCGCGACGCCCGCTGCTCGGCGTATGCCTCGGCCATCAGGCGATCGGCCAGCATTTCGGGGGCAAGGTGGTGCGCGGCGGGCTGATGCACGGCAAGACCTGCCCGGTCGAGCATGACGGGACCGGCATGTTCGCGGGCCTGCCCTCGCCCTTCACCGCGACGCGCTATCACTCGCTGATCGTCACCGACGTGCCCGATTGCCTCGCGGTCAACGCGACCGCCGCGGACGCCAGCGTCATGGGCTTCCGCCACCGCACCCTGCCGATCCACGGCGTGCAGTTCCACCCGGAAAGCATCGCCACCGAACACGGCCACGCCATGCTCGCCAATTTCCTGAAGGACGCCGGGGTGCGCGCATGACCACCACGGCGCTGCTGCCCGATCCCGCGACGCCGCTCAGCCACGAAAGCGCGGCGGAAGCCTTCGCCGCGATCCTCGACGGCACCGTCCCGGACGACGCCATCGCCGCCTTCCTGATCTCGCTGACGACACGGGGCGAGACGAGCATCGAGATCGCCGAGGCCGCCCGTGCGCTGCGCGCCCGGATGATCCCGATCCATGCGCCTGACGGGGCGATCGACGTCTGCGGCACCGGCGGCGACGGGCATCATACCCTGAACGTCTCCACCGCCGTCAGCCTCGTCGTCGCGGCATCCGGCGTGCCCGTCGCCAAGCACGGCAACCGCGCCGCCTCCAGCAAGGCGGGCGCGGCGGACACGCTGGAGGCGCTCGGCCTCGACATGGCGCGCGCCGGGGCCATGGCGGAGGCGACGCTCGCCGACCTCGGCATCGCCTTCCTCTTCGCCGCCAACCACCACCCGGCGATGAAGCGCATCACCCCCATCCGCCAGCGGATCGGGCGGCGCACCATCTTCAACCTGATGGGGCCGCTCGCCAATCCGGCGCGCGTCACCCGCCAGCTGATCGGCATCGCCCGCCCCGATTACGCGACCGTCTATGCCGAGGCGATGGAACTGCTGGGTGCCGAAACCGCGCTGATCGTGTCGGGCGAGGAAGGGCTGGACGAGATTTCCGGCGCGGGGCCGACGATCGTGGTGCCGGTCGGCATGCCGCTCGCCGATCGCATCGCGCCCGAGGACGCCGGGCTGCCGCGCCATCCGATCAGCGCGATCCGGGGCGGCGACGCCGCGCACAACGCGCTGGCGCTGCGGCGGCTGTTGCGGGGCGAGGCCGGTGCGTATCGCGACGCGGTGCTGCTCAACGCCGCCGCCGCGCTGCTGATCGCGGGCACCGCCGCCGACCTTGCCGAAGGGGCGGAGCGCGCCGCCGACACGATCGACAGCGGGGCCGCCGACCGGCTGCTCGACCAATGGATCGCCTATTCATGACGATGCTCGACACCATCCTCGCGACCAAGCGTGCCGAGGTGGCCGAACGGTCCGCCCGCGCGTCCTTCGCCGACCTCGACGCCCGCGCCGCCGCACAGAGCCGCCCACGCGGCTTCCGCGCCGCGCTCGATGCGGCGCCGGGCCATGCGCTGATCGCCGAGATCAAGAAGGCCAGCCCGTCCAAGGGGCTGATCCGCGCGGACTTCGATCCGCCCGCCCATGCCCGCGCCTATGCCGCGGGCGGTGCCGCCTGCCTCTCGGTCCTGACCGACGTGCAGTATTTCCAGGGGGCCGACGATTATCTGGTCGCGGCGCGCTCGGCATGCGACCTGCCGGTGCTGCGCAAGGACTTCAACGTCGATCCGTGGCAGGTGGCCGAGGCGCGGTCGCTCGGGGCCGACGCCATCCTCATCATCGTCGCCGCCCTGTCCGACAGCCAGATGGCGGAGATCGAGGCGGCGGCGATCGAGCGCGGCATGGACGTGCTGGTCGAGGTCCACGACCGCGCCGAGCTGGACCGCGCGCTGGCGCTCAAGTCGCGGCTGATCGGGGTCAACAACCGCAATCTCAAGGACTTCACGGTCAGCTTCGACCGGACCTATGAACTGGTCGCCCATGCGCCTGCGGGCTGCACCTTCGTCGCCGAGAGCGGCCTGACCGCGCGCGCCGACCTCGACGCGATGGCCGCGCACGGCGTCCGCTGCTTCCTGATCGGCGAGGCGCTGATGCGCCATGCCGATGTCGAGGGTGCGACGCGGGCGATGATCGGATGAGCCTGACCCATCTCGACGCTGAGGGCAACGCGCACATGGTCGATGTCGGGGCCAAGGCGGTGACGCAGCGGCTGGCCGTCGCCACCGGGCGGATCACCCTGTCGACGGAGGCGCTGGACGCGATCCGGGGCGGGCTGGTCCAGAAGGGCGACGTGCTGGCGGTCGCGCGCGTCGCCGGGATCATGGCGGCCAAGCGCACCAGCGACCTGATCCCGCTGTGCCATCCGCTGCCGCTGACGAAAGTATCGATCGACTTCGGCTTCGAGGAGGGCGCGATCCGGGTGACGGCGACGGCGGCGACCGCGGGCCGGACCGGGGTGGAAATGGAAGCGCTTACCGCCGCTTCCGCGACGCTCCTCACCATCTATGACATGGCCAAGGCGATCGACAAGGCGATGGTGATCGAGGGCGTGTGCCTGCTGGAGAAGCGCGGCGGCAAGTCGGGCGACTGGGTGCGCGGGTGAGCGGCGGTTGGTAGCACTCCGGATCGACCTGCCTCGTACCCCGGCGGATGCCGGGGTCCAGTTGGAGGCCGGATGTATTACAGAATCGACCTTACCCAACTGGACCCCGGTCTGCGCCGGGGTACGGCACAAGTGACGAAATCCAACCCGATAAAGGCCACGCCATGACCCTGCTCCCCGTCGCCGAGGCCCAGGCGCGCGTCCTGTCCCTCGGCCGCCCCCTTCAAACCGAAACGATCGCTATCGCCGACGCCATCGGTCGCTACACCGCCGCCGATGTGGTGGCGCTGCGCACCCAGCCCGCGCGCCCGCTGTCGGCGATGGACGGCTATGCCATCGCCTTCGACGACCTGCCCGGCCCATGGGAGGTGATCGGCGAATCCGCTGCCGGAGCCTCGTTCGGCGGCACCGTCGCTCCCGGACAGGCCACCCGCATCTTCACCGGCGCGGCCATGCCCCCCGGCACCGACTGCGTACTGGTGCAGGAGGAAGCCGCGCGCGACGGCGACCGGCTGCTGCTCGCGGGTGAAGGCCCGGTGCGCGGAGGCAACGTCCGCCGCGCCGGGCTGGACTTCCGCGAAGGCGACATATTGATCGCAGCGGGCGAGCGCATCACCCCGGCCCGCGCCGCGGTGGCCGCGATCGGCGGGCATGGGACGCTGAACGTCGGGCGGCGGGTGCGCGTCGCCATCGCCGCCACCGGCGACGAACTGGTCCCGGCGGGAAGCGCGATCGGCCCCGACCAGCTGCCCGAAACCAACTGCCTGATGCTGGCCGGGCTGCTCGCCGACCTGCCGGTCGAGCGGGTCGACATGGGTATCCTGCCCGACCGGATCGACGCGCTGGAAGCCGCGTTCCGCAGCGTCGACGCCGACCTGCTGGTCACGACCGGCGGGGCGTCGGTCGGCGATCACGATCTGGTCAAGCCCGCCCTCGTCGCGGCGGGCGGCACCCTCGATTTCTGGCGGATCGCGCTCAGGCCGGGCAAGCCGATGCTCGCCGGGCGGCTGGGCGATGCGGCGGTGCTGGGGCTGCCGGGCAATCCGGTGTCGGCGTGCATCACCGCGCTGCTGTTCGTCCGCCCGCTGGTCGCGCGGATCGCCGGGGCCGCCGATCCGCTGCCCCGCCCGCTCACCGCCACCCTCGCCCATCCGCTCCCCCCCAACGGCGCGCGGCAGGACTATCTGCGCGCGACGCTGATCGACGGACAGGCATCGACCGCCGCGATCCAGGACAGTTCGATGCTGCGCACGCTGGCCCGGTCGGACTGCCTGATCGTCCGCGCCCCCCATGCCCCGGCGGCGGAGGCGGGCGACTCGGCGGAAATCCTGCAACTCGCTTGACGGCAAGAAAATCGTTTCCTATTGGTTCCACGTCTGTTCCGACGGAGGACTTTATGCTGACCCGTAAGCAGCACGAGCTGATCTGCTTCATCGACGACCGGCTGAAGGCGACCGGCGTTTCCCCCTCGTTCGAGGAGATGAAGGACGCGCTCGACCTGAAGTCCAAGTCGGGGGTCCATCGCCTCATCAGCGCGCTGGAGGAACGCGAGTTCATCCGCCGCCTGCCCAATCGTGCCCGCGCGCTGGAAGTGCTGCGCATGCCCGACCGCCCGGTCGCCGCTCCGGCGAAGAAGCCCGCGGCAAAGGTCGCGCCGCAGCGCGGCCTGCCCGCGCCCGCCAACGACGTGGTCGAACTGCCGCTGCACGGCCGCATCGCCGCCGGTCTGCCGATCGAGGCGATCGAGGGACAGGCGACGCTCCCCGTGCCCGCCGCGCTGCTGGGCGCGGGCGATCATTATGCGCTGGAAGTCGCGGGCGACTCGATGGTCGAGGCGGGGATCCTCGATGGCGACTATGCCCTCGTCCGCCGCACCGAAACCGCGCGCGACGGCGAGATCGTCGTGGCGCTGATCGAGGACAGCGAGGCGACGCTGAAATATTTCCGCCGCGAAGGGGCGATGATCCGGCTCGATCCCGCCAACCGCAGCTACGATCCGCAGCGCTATCGCCCCGAACAGGTGCGGGTGCAGGGCAAGCTCGCCGGGCTGCTGCGCCGCTACTGACCGCGGCGCATACCACGCATGCGTGTCTGATCCAGCAACGCTGGATCAGGGCGGTACCGGCCCGCTCCCCACCCGGCCACCCACAGCGTATCCTGGATGGGTGGCCGGGTGGGGGAGCGGGCCGGCACCGCTTCCACGCAAGTGGATCAGACCCTGGCGCAAACTTTGGGCCGGGATCGCGCCCGGCCCGTGCCGTCATTTGCCGTTCCCCGGTGCGTACGGGGTGCGGATCGCCTTGTAATAGCTGAGCGGCTGCGGCGGCGGCACCACGCCCGGCGGCAGCGGTCGGCCCGAAACCTCCGCGAAGTAAGCGATGCAGGCGTCGCGCCACCACTGCGCCTCGCCGCGCTGGATGGCGAGGAACTGGCCGACCTCGGCGAAGCGCTGCGGATCGACCTGTCCTTGCAGGCCCGCCCAGGTCGCCTGCATCGCCGCCACCTCGGCCACGCCCCGGTCATAGTGCGCGACCAGTTCCGCCCACAGCGTCCGCCCCGATGCCATCCGCCGGTCCCACGACACATGATGGAACCACAGCAGCAGCCGCTCCGGCACCCGGTCCGGATCGCCCCACATCTTCGCCAGCGCCGGGGCATATTGCGCCACCGCATCGCTGCCGGTGCGCGTCCGGTCGAAGCCGATGCCGCCGCGGTCGGCCTTGTGGAAATAGACCGGGTTCCAGTCCTCGCGCGGCAGGTCGTCCACCCATGGCCCCGGTCCGTAATGATGCCCGGTGGCGAACAGATGGTTGAGCCCCAGCGGCATCATGTAATTGACCACCGCCTCGCGCGACCGCAGCATCATGCCGACGATCGGCGTGGCCGGGGCCGGCCCCCAGGTCTGCGCCGCCCAGTCGTGCGCGATGTCCGCCGCCGACCCCTGCGGGTCCCACGCCAGCCGCCCGAAGGCGTACCAGTTGGCCTGGTCGAACTGCGATCCCGACCAGTTGCGATCGGTGCCGATGTTCGCCACCCCCGCCATGCCGGTCAGCCCGCCGGGCCGCGCCAGCACGTCGGCGACGGTCGTGCCCCGGCGCGGGCGGAACGTATCGCTCCGGAGCACCTCCTCCCACATCGTGCCGAGATAGGCGAGATGGGTCGCGAACCCCAGATATTCCTTGGTGATCTGCACTTCCATCATCAGCGGCGTGCGCGGCATCGCGCCGAACAGCTGGTGGAACGGCTCGCGCGGCTGGAAATCGATCGCGCCGTTCTTGACCTGCACGATCACATTGTCGGCGAAGCGGCCGTCGAGCGGCGCGAACTCGCTATAGGCCTGGCGCACCCGGTCCTCGGGCTTCTCGCTGGCATAGACGAACGCCCGCCACATCACGACGCCGCCGTGTGGCTTGAGCGCGGCGGCGAGCATGTTCGCGCCGTCGGCATGGGTGCGGTGATAGTCGCCCGGCCCCGGCTGCCCCTCCGAATTGGCCTTGACGAGGAAGCCGCCGAAATCGGGGATGCGGGCATAGATCTCGTCCGCCTTCGCCTTCCACCACGCCGCGACCTGCGGGTCGAGCGGGTCGGCGGTCTTCAGCCCGCCGATCTCGATCGGGGCGGAAAAGCGCGCCGACAGATAGACCCTGATCCCCCACGGACGGAAGATCGCGGCCAGCTTCTCGACCTTGGGCAGGAACGCCGGGGTGAGGATGTCGGCGCTGGCGTTGACGTTGTTCAGGACGGTTCCGTTGATCCCGATCGAGGCATTGGCGCGCGCGTAATCGGTATAGCGCGGGTCGTCAAAGCCGGGCAGCTTCTGCCAGTCCCACAGCGACCGCCCGGCATAGCCGCGCTCGACATAGCGATCGAGATTGTCCCAGTGGTTGAGCAGCCGCAATTGCAGCTTCGGCCGGTCGCGGATCGCCAGCGCGGCGGGCGACATGCCGGTCTGGAGTTCGCGCAGCAGGCGGAAGCTGCCGTAGAGGACGCCGACCGCTGCGTTGGCCGCGACCACCGTCACCCGCCGCCCGTCGATCGTGGCGGCGCGCACCACGAATCCCTCACGCCCGAGCCCGTCCAGCGGCAGGCGCAGCGCGGCGATGCGCGGCGAGCGCGGCGTGCCGATCACGACGCTGCCGTCACCGATCGCCGATTCGCCGACGCTCCGCGCCGCCATCTGCGACAGCCCGCGCACCAGTTCGGCGGCGGCGAGATCGATCGTCGGATCGCGCTCGTCGCGCACCACGCCGCGGACGCCCTGCGCCCCCGCCACCGGGCGATAGCGCAGCCACAGGTCATACCCGTCCTCGGCCCGCGCGGGCGTACTGCCCATGACACCGGCCAGTATCGCCAGCACCACCCATCTGAACATGCCGCATCCTCTTTTCATCCCGTCTGACCGACGGCGTTGACAGCGGCATAGCAGGAAGATCATGGTAGCGCTACCACAGCAAGACCACATCGCAGAATGTGGCGAGGGAGAGCCCGATGCACCTGAACCCGCCCGCACGCCCCCTGCCCGGCCTATCGCCGCCGCTTGCGAAGCCTGCGGGACGGGTACGCTGGATCGTCTGCGCGATGCTGTTCCTCGCGGTCGTGCTGTCGTACGTCGACCGGCTGGTGCTGGCGGTGCTGAAGCCCGACCTCGCGCAGACCTATGGCTGGTCGGAGACGGGCTATGCCGACCTCGCCTTCTATTTCCAGCTCGCCTATGGCCTCGCCTATGTCGTCGCCGGGCGGATCGTCGACCGGGTGGGGGCGAAGGCGGGCTATGCGCTGGCGATGATCGTGTGGACGATCGGCCATGTCCTCCACACCGCCTTCACCTCAACCAGCGGCATGATCCTCGCGCGGATGCCGCTGGCGGCGGGCGAGGCGGGCACCTTTCCCGCCGCGATCGCCGCGACCAACGAATGGTTTCCGAAGCGCGAGCGGGCGCTGGCGATCGGCATCTTCAATGCGGGATCGAACGTCGGCGCGATCCTGACGCCGCTGCTGGTGCCGTTCATCGTCGTGACGCTGGATCTCGGCTGGCGGGCGGCGTTCTGGATCACCGGCGCGCTGTCGCTGGTGTGGCTGGCGGCGTGGTTCGCCTTCTACCGCCGCCCGCGCGACAAGGCGTCGCTGACCCCCGAGGAGCTGGCGTGGATCGAGGCCGATCCGGTCGAGCCGCAGCGGCAGGTGCCGTGGCGGCGCATGTTCCGCATCCGCCAGACCTGGGCCTATATCGCCGGGCGGTTCCTGATCGATCCGGTATGGTGGACCTTCCTGTTCTGGCTGCCCGATTATTTCGCCCGGTCGTTCCACCTGTCGATGAAGGCGTTCGGCCCGCCGCTGATCGCGGTGTATCTGCTGGCAGATGTCGGGTCGGTGAGCGGCGGCTGGCTCAGCACCCGGCTGATCGGGCGCGGCATGTCGATCGGGCGCGGGCGCAAGACGGCGATGGTGTGCGCGGCGCTGTGCGCGGTGCCGATCGCCTTTGCCACCCATGCGCCCAGCATGTGGATCGCGGTCGCGCTGATCGGCCTTGCCTGTGCCGGGCATCAGGGGTTCTCGGCCAATCTCTATGCGCTGCCCGGCGACCTGTTCCCGCGCTGGATGGCGGGATCGGTGGTCGGGATCGGCGGGCTGGCGGGCGCGGTCGGCGGCATGTTGATGGCGAAATACGCCGGGCTGATCCTAGAGACGGTCGGCAGCTACCAGCCGATCTTCCTCGTCGCCGCCTTCGCCTATCTGATCGCGGTCGGCGTGATCCACCTGATCGTCCCCGACTATGCGCCCGTCGATGGCAGGGAGGTTGCCGCATGACCATGATCGACCGTCGCGGCGCGCTGATCGGCGGGGCCGCGTTGCTCACCGCCGCTGCGGCACCCGCCGCCCCCGCGCCCACGCTCAAGTCCGCCGCCGCCGTAGGTGGGCGGCGCTTCGGATCGGCCTTTACCTGGCGTCCGGCGGGGATCGACGCCGCGTCCTTCGCCAACCCCGCCTATGCCGCGATCCTGCGGCGCGACTGCACGGTGCTGGTGCCCGAGAACGAGATGAAGTGGCAGGCGCTGCGCCCCGCGCCGGACCGGTTCGATTTCGCCCGCTTCGATGCGATGGTCGACTGGGCGACGCGCAACGGCTTCGCGATGCGCGGGCATACGCTGCTCTGGGCCTATTCGCGCTGGTTCCCGCAGTGGCTCAACACCCACGGCTTCGGCACACGACCGGCGAGCGAGGCGGCGCGGGTGCTGACCAGCCATATCGATACCGTCACCCGCCGCTATGGCCGCCGGATCACCAGCTACGATGTGGTGAACGAAGCGGTCGATCCCGATACCGGCGACCTGCGCGTCACCTCGCTGTCGACCGCGATGGGCGGGACCGAGGCGGTACTCGACCTCGCCTTTCGCACCGCGCGCGCCGCCGCGCCGCATGCCGAGCTGGTCTACAACGACTATATGAGCTGGGAGGACGGCAACGAACGGCACCGCGCGGGCGTGCTGAAGCTGCTCGAGGGTTTCCGGAAGCGCGGCGTGCCGGTCGATGCGCTGGGGGTGCAGTCGCATATCGGGCTGTTCGCGCCGACGACCGATGCAGGCGCGCTGGCGAAGCGGCTGGAGCCGGAATGGCGGCGCTTCCTCGACGCGGTGGTCGCGATGGGATACCGGCTGGTCGTCACCGAGTTCGACGTGCGCGACAAGGGACTGCCGGTCGCGATCGGCCCGAGGGACCGGGGGGTGGCGGACTTCGCCCGCGCCTATCTCGCCGTCATGGTCTCCTATCCGCAGCTGGGCGACGTGCTCGCATGGGGGATGAGCGACCGCTACAGCTGGCTGCGCGGGTTCGAGCCGCGGGCGGACGGTGCCATCACCCGCGGCTGCCCCTATGACGAGCGCCTTGCCCCCAAGCCGCTGCGCGATGCGATGATCGCGGCGCTGGCCGACGGAACCCCGGCGACACCCCGCGCATAATAGGGATCGCCAGCGAAGGGACCGACATGCTCGACGTCGCCATCATCGGGGCCGGAGCCGCCGGGATCGGTGCCGCCCGCACGCTCCACGCCGCCGGGCGATCGATCGCCGTGGTCGAGGCGGGCGACCGGGTGGGCGGACGCGCGCATACGCTGGCGGTCGGCGGCATGGCGCTCGATCTGGGGTGCGGCTGGCTCCATTCGGCGGGGCGCAATCCGTGGGTCGGCATCGCCGAAGCGGCGGGCTTCGCGGTCGATCGCAGCCGCCCGGCATGGGGCAAACAGTATCGCGACCTCGGCTTCCCGCCCGGGGAACAGGCGGCGGCAGCGGCGGCGTTCGACCGGTTCGAGCAGCGGCTGCGCAACGATCCCCCGCCCGGCGACCGTGCCGCCGACGCACTGGAGCCGGGCGGGCGGTGGAACGCATGGCTGGACGCGATGTCGGGCTATATCAACGGGGCCGATCTCTCGGCGCTGTCGGTCAGCGACTATCTCGCCTATGACGAAGCCGCCACCGAAGACAACTGGCGGCTGCCCGACGGATACGGCGCGCTGGTCGCCGCCAGCCTGCCCCCGGTGCCGCTGCATCTGGCGAGTGCGGTACGGCGGGTCGAGGAGACGGCGAACGTCGTGCGGCTCCACACCGATCGCGGCACGATCGATGCCGGGGCGGTAATCGTCACCGTCTCCACCGCCGTGCTGGCGGCGGGCGGCGTCGCCCTGCCCCCGGCGTTCGACGATGCGATGCAGGCCGCGACCCGCCTGCCGCTGGGCCTTGCCGACAAGCTGTTCCTGCGCCTGCCCGAGGATCACGGAATCGACGCCGACAGCCATCTGCTCGGCAATCCGCACCTCGCCCGCACCGGCAGCTATTATCTCCGCCCGTTCGGTCGCGAAGTGATCGAATGCTTCTTCGGCGGCAGCGGCGCCCGCGCCCTGGAGGCGGAGGGACTGGACGGGGCGGCGGCGTTCGCCAAGGCCGAGCTGGGCGCATTGCTGGGGCGCAACCTCGCCGATCGCCTGACGCTGCTCGCCGGATCGGCATGGGGCAAGGCGGACGGCTTCGGCGGATCGTACAGCCATGCCTGTCCGGGCCATGCCGATGCCCGCGCCGTGCTGGCGATGCGGCGGCACGATCGCATCCTGATCGCGGGGGAAGCGACCTCGCCGACCGATTTCTCGACCGCCCACGGCGCGCTCCAGAGCGGGATCGCGGCGGCAGACGCATTGCTGGCGCGGTGACGCCCTACCGAAACTCGATCTGTTCGGTCAGCACGCCGAAGCGCATCGCGATCCGGTCGCGCAGATAGCTCTGCCGCACCCGCCACGGCGCCTTCGACCCCTGCCGCGGCAGCCGGTCCTTGCCGCGCTGGACATAGCCGGAGGTGAAGTCGAGCAGCGGTTCCTCGGTCAGGTCGGGGTCGGCGACACGCGGGGTCGCCTGTACATGGCCGTGCGCACGCATATGGTTGAGCAACCGGCAGACATAGTCCGCGGTCAGATCGGCCCTGAGCGTCCATGACGCATTGGTATAGCCGAACACATAGGCGAGGTTGGGAATGTCGCTGAACATCATCCCCTTGTAGTGCATCGCCTTGGTCGGATCGGTGGCGACCCCGTCGATGCCGAGCGTCGCCTTGCCGAACAATTGCAGTTCCAGCCCGGTGGCGGTGACGATCAGGTCGGCCGGAACCTCGGTGCCGTCCTGCATGCGGATGCCGTCCGGGGTGAAGCGGTCGATATGGCCGGTGACGACCGCTGCCCGGCCGGACCGGATCGCCGCGAACAGGTCGCCGTCGGGGACGATGCACAGCCGTTGGTCCCACGGGTCGTAGCTGGGGGTGAAATGCCGCTCGACCGGATAGCCCGGCGGCAGCGCCTTGCGCGTCTGTTTCAGCAGCCAGCGTCGCACCGCCTGCGGACGGCGGCGCGAGCGGACGTAGAAATACTGGCTGATGCCGATCCGCAGCCAGCGGGCGATGCCGAACGCCATGCGCCACGGCAGGATGCGGCGCATGACTTGCAACAGCGGATCGCTCGCCGGGGTCGAGAGCACATAGCTGGGCGAGCGCTGGACCATCGTCACCTGCGCCGCCTTGCCCGCCATCGCCGGGACCAGCGTCACCGCGGTCGCACCGCTGCCGATCACCGCCACCCGCTTGTCCCTATAGTCGAGGTCGTCGGGCCAGAATTGCGGGTGGACGATCCGCCCCGCGAAATCCGCCTCCCCGGCGAAGTCCGGGCGGTATCCGGCGGCATGGTCGTAATAGCCGGTGCACAGGAAGAGAAAGCGGCAGGCGAGCGTCCGCTCCGCGCCGTCCGTGGCGACGGTCAGCGTCCAGCGCGCGTCGGCGCTCGACCACGCTGCATGGACCAGCCGGTGGCGATAGCGGATGTGCGGATCGATCCCGCCCTCGCGCGCGGTGTCGCGGATATAGTCGCGGATCGTATCGCCCTCGGCGATCGCCTTGTCCCCCGACCATGGGCGGAAGCCATAGCCGAGGGTGAACATGTCCGAATCCGATCGCACGCCGGGATAGCGGAACAGATCCCATGTCCCGCCCGCCGCGTCGCGCGCCTCCAGCACGGTGAAGCGATGATCGGGGCACAGCCGCTTCAGGTGGTGCGCGGCCCCGATGCCGGACAGCCCGGCGCCGACCACGATCACGTCGAACATCTCGCTCACCGGCGAACCATGCGCTCTCTCCACATGGTCCGCCTGTGCCCCGCCGCGCCCGGCGGCACAAGGATCAGTAATCCCGGCTGTAGCGTACCGATGCGTTCGATCCGCCGAACGACCCGGTCTGCGACAGCACCGACAGGGTGCGGGTCAGCGCGATCTGGATCTGCGTGGCGGTGAAGCCGCGCGCGTCGGTGATGATCTCGATATAGATGTCGTCGGTGAGGTACTTGCCCGCCGCGAGGCTGGTGCCGCGCCCGCTCGCCTCGTCGCCGCCCAGCACGCGGAGGCGATCGAAACCGGTGGCCGAGCGCAGCTTGCCCAGCGGATTGAGCCCGCCCCCGCCCGAACCGCGCAGCGAATTGAGCGCGGCGGCGAGCTGGATCGCCTCGGTCGCCGACAGGTTCGTCACCGAACTGCCGAACAGCAGCCGCGAGAGCACCTCGTCCTGCGCCAGCGCGGGGGTGGAGGTGAAGGCGATCTGCGGCGCCTGCGCGGTGCCGGTAACGTTGATCGTCGCGGTCACGCCCTCGGCGGTGGTGGTCGCCGAAATGTCGATCACCGGATTGGCGAAATTCTCGCCCTCGAACCGGATGATGCCGCGCTCGACCTCGAACCGCTTGCCCGCGAAGGAATAGGTGCCGCGCACGAGCCGCAGCTGCCCGTTGATCGTCGGCGCGGCGGAGGTGCCCGCGATGCGCAGGTCGGCCTGCCATTCCGATTCCAGCCCCATGCCCGACACGAACAGCCGGTTGTCGGCACGGACGCGCAGCGCAAGGCGGAACAGCCCGGCGGAGGCCGACGCCTGCGGCTGCTGCCGGGCGGGCCGGTTGGCGTCGCTCTTGCGGCGGACCCCGGTCAGTTCGGGCACCTCGGCGGCACCCTGGCGGATGATCTGATAGCGTGCCTCGGGAATGACGAGATCGCCCGAGATCAGCCCGCCGTCGCGACCGTTCTGGATGCGGATGTCGCCGGTGGCGGTCGCGCCCAGCGCGTCGCTGCGCGCCAGTTGCGCATCGCGCAGCTGCGCCCGCACATCGATCGGGAAGCCGCTGTCGGCCGCGAGGCCGACGTTGCCCTGCGCCGCGACGGTGCCGTTGCCCGCCCTGGCGCGCAGCTGCACCAGCTCGAACCGGTCGTTGGTGAAGCGCCCGTTGATGCCGAGGTTGGTCAGCCGGGTGCCCAGCGTCTCGTTCTCGTACGTCAGGTCGTTGGCGCGGACCACGCCGGTCAGCTGCGGTGCCTGTACCCGCCCGGCGAAGTCGGCGGCGACCCCGATCGCGCCCGACAACTGCTGGTCCGCAAGCCCTGCGAACGAGAACAGCACGCCCGCCGGACCGTTATAGCGGATACCGCCCGACAGCGGTGCCGCCAGCATCCGCGTCACCCACGAACCGCTGCCCGGCGGCAGCGGGCGCAGGTTGGCGACCATCCGCCCGACCGTCGCCTGCCCCTGCCGGATCAGCGCGCGTCCGCTGCCGCCTTCGGGGCGCAGGTCGCCCGCGAACACCACATCGACCGGATCGGAGATCGCGGCGAGGCTGGTGCGCTGGAAATTGCGGATCGTCAGCCGGGCATCGGCACGCGGGAAGCTCTGGTCCGCCGCCTGCGCGAAGTCGAGGCTGCCGGTCGCGCTGCCGCCGATCCCGGTGCCGGGGACGAAGGCGTTGATGATCGACAGGTCGAGCCGGTCGAGCCGGGTCTGGATCGACACGCCGTTGCCATAGACGCCCGCCGCCCGGATCGAGCCTTGCGCGAAGTCGATGCGCGTCGGGTACAGGCGATAGCCGCCGGTCGCAGGGGCGATCCGCGCCGGATTGACCGTGCGGAACGGGATGTTGTTCGCCACGCCCTGCAACGCCACCAGATAATTGTCGGGGCGCAATTGCGCGTTCGCCGCGACCCTGAACGGCACGCCCGAAGATCCTTCGGCGAAGAGCTGCGCGGTGCCGTTGCCGCCGCGATAATTCACCTTCGCGCGCGAACGCTGGAGCACGAAGTCGCCCATCGACAGATTGGCGATCTGCGCGTCCGCCACAATCTGCGGCTGGTCATAGAGGATGGCGGTGCCGGTCACGATCGCCCGCCCGATGCGCAGCCCCATGTTGCCGGGGATCACCGCGTTGAGGGCACGCGCGTTGACATCGGCCCGCTGGTAGCGTCCTTCCGCCGACAGCCGCGCGATGCCCGCCACGCCCGATCCGGCGAAGTTGACCCGGCCCGCGAACGGCCCCGCGTTGGTCGCCTCGACGCGCCCGTCGATGTTCATGCCTGCAAAGGTCGCCGAACGGATGTCGACCGCAAGGCGGGGCGACGTGCCGATCACCACATCGGCGCGGAACGGCCCGTAGTCGGTGCCGCCGGTCGCCTCGATCGCATAGCGATCACCCTGGCCCCGCACCCGCGCTTCCAGATTGGCGAGGCCGATGCCGACGCCCGGCCGGGCGGCGCGCAGCAGGATCTGCGGCGCGGCGACCGTCCCCGTCACCTGCGCGGTCAGCGGGCCGTACTGGTTCGACACCGCCTGCGCATTGAACAGCAGCGGCCCCGCCGGGTCATAGCGGCCCGATCCGTTCAGGATGCGGAACTGCGGCGCGTTCATCCGCACATTGGCGAAGCGGACGATCCCGTCCGGATCGACCGCGACATCGGCCCGCGTCGTCGACACGTTCCCGCCGAGGAAATTGCGCACGCCCTCGTTGAACAGCCGCGTGGTCTGCGCGACCACCCGCCCCTTGATCCCGAAGCCGCCGTTCGGCGCGGCATAGAGGCTGGCGTCGGTGGTCAGGTTGAGGATGCCGATGCTGGCGACCTCATACTCGTTGATCCGCCCCTTGATCGCGCCGGTATAGCGCCCGGTCGAAAGGTTCGCGGCGACGATCGCGGTCGCGTCGATCCGGTCGGAACGGATGCGCAGATTGTCGGACAGCACCTGATCGCCCGAGATGGCGAGGTCGCCGTTGATCGCGACATTGGTGACGAGCCCGCCGACCGCGGCGTTCAGCCCGGCGATGCGCTTGGCCCGCGCGTTGATCGGGATCAGGATGCGATCGGCATCGACGGTCGCCCGCCCCTCGGCATAGAGCTGCTCGACGATCGTCTCGCCGAAGCCCAGCGCCGCCGCCTGCACCTTGTAGTCCACCGTCGGCGTGCCGAAGCCGCCGTCGAGCACCACCGCCGCCCGCACCGATCGCCCGTTCAGGTTCGGCGCGATCGCGCCCGGCGTCAGCAGCATCGCCTCGGTCCGGAAATTGCCGAACCGGCTGTTGGCAAGGTCGAGCATCCCCGCCGCATTCACCGCCAGCGCGCTGGAGCGCAGCTGGATGCGGGTATCGGCCTTGCGGTCCTGCAAGGTGGCATCGATCGCCACGTCGAGCCGCGGTGCGGTCAGCCGTTCGACCGGCCCCGCCAGAATGAGACCCGGCCGGGTCGATCCGCGCACGGTGAAGGTACCGCTGCGCCCGGTGATCGCCAGATCGGCGAGCGGACGCCCGCCGAGCGTGCCCGCAAGCCGCCCGCGCCAGTTGCTCCAGCTGCCCTGCCCGTCGATCGTCGCAGCGATCGGCGCCTTCAGCCCCGCCATCCCGGCGATCATGCCGTTCGCCGGGCCGGTCACGCGCGCGGCGATGTCGAACCTGTCGTCGTCGGGCACCGCATCGAGCTTCAGCGCGATCCGGTCGCCGCCCGCCACGCCCGGCGCGGCGATGGTCAGCGCGTTCGCCGACACCTGCGCGCGACGATCGGCGATATGTACCTGCCCGTCGAGCGATGCGATATGCCGCTGCCCGGTCACGGCGGGGCCGACCTCGATCCGGTCGATCTTCAGCCGGTTCACGTCGATGTCGTAATCGGGCAGCAGCGGCGCGTTGGGATCGCCCGGCGGCGTGTCCTTCAGCACCGGATTGCGGGCATAACGCACCAGCGGGCTGGCGAGGCTGCGCACATCAACATGGCCGTTGGCGAAGGCGAACGGCCGCCAGTCGAGCGCGATCGCGGGCGAATAGGCGAACACGCCGCGCGTATCGCTCAGCCGCAGGTCGCGGATGGTCAGCGCGCCATAGAGCGAACCGTCGATCCGCCCGACATTGACCTTCAACCCCGACGCGGTGGTGTAGCCGTCGAGCTGCCGGACGAGGAAGCCCCTGCCCGGCCCGGTGTTCAGCGCGAAGATCAGCGCCGCCACCAGAACGAACAGTACCGCGACGGCGATGCCGATCCATTTCAGGATGCGCACCCACAGCGGCTGCTTGCGCACGATCACGGTGTCGGTCGCGGTGGAGGTCGGTTGCTCGGCCATCAGAATGCCTGCCCGATCGAGATATAGAGCGCGATCTTCGACTCTCCCGGCCTTCTGCCGATCGGCGTCGCCACGTCGACGCGCAGCGGCCCGAAGTTGGTGTAGAAGCGCCCGCCGATCCCCGCACCGAAGCGCAGGTCGGACGCATCGGGCAGCGGCCCCTCATATACCTGCCCGGCATCGAGGAACGGCACGATGCCGAAATTGCCGAAGCGGTAGCGCGCCTCGATCGCGAATTCGTTGAGGCTGCGCCCGCCGATCGGGCGGTTCAGGTTGTTGCCGTCCTCGTCCACCTCGGGCGTGCGCGGCCCCAGTTCCTGAAAGCCGAAGCCGCGGACCGATCCGCCGCCGCCCGCATAATAGCGCCGCGAGGGGGCAAGGTCGTCGCGGGCGATCCCCTGGATCGATCCGGCCCGGGCACGGCCCGCGATCACGATGCTCTCGCCGATCGGATAATAGCCGGTCCCCTCGACCATGAAGCGGCCATAGGGGCGCACCCCGTCCGATACCGCGCCTTCGGGGCTGACGTTCAGCTTCACGCGGAACCCCCTGGTCGGGTTCAGCAGATTGTCGGAGGTGTCGAACCCGGCGAACAGCGGGATGGCGGCGATGCCATAGGTCCGCCGCCGCCGCTCGGCGACCGTGAAGTCGTAGGTGTCTTCGTTGGTGCCGATCAGTTCGGCCCCGAACGCATAGGTGAAGCGCTTCTGCCAGATCGGCGTGGAATCATAGGACCAGCGGATACCGAGCGTGCCGGTGAACGCCTCGAACGCATCGTAATCGGTGCGGCTGGCGTTGGCGAGCAGCTGGAAGGTCCGGTCGCGCCGCCCGGCGTTGGACCGGCGGAAGGTGACGCCCGCGCCCTGTTCCTGCGTGCCCGCGACGCCGCGGACGATCAGCGCGCCTTCGGGGGGGAACAGGTTGCGGTGGGTCCATGATCCCTCGACCCGGATGCCCTGTCCGGTGCCGTATCCCGCCTCGCCCGCCAGCGTCCGCGCCGGGCCTGCGTCCTGCCGGACCAGCAGGTTGACCTGCTCGGTCCCGTCGGCGGCGATCCGTCCGGTCCGCTCGGGCTCGACCGAGACGCTGGAGAACAGCCCCGTCGCGACCAGCGCGGCGCGCAGATCGTCCACCTTGCGGCTGTCGTACAGCTGCCCTTCGCGGAAGCGCGCCAGCACGCCGACATGCCCGGCATCGAACGCCAGCTTGCCGGTGGTGGAATAGGTGCCGAACGACGACCTCGGCCCGGTATCGACCGGCAGCGTGTACGCGCCCGTCACCGTCGCATCGTCGAGCAATATGTCGCGCTCGCCGACCTTGACGAAGGGATAGCCCTGCTGCGGCAGCTTCAGGCTGACATTGGCCTCCGCCGCCTGGATCCGTTCGGCATCGATCGGGTCGCCCGCCTTCAGCGGCAGTTCGCGCTGCACCAGATTGGGAGGCCTCGTCGGCTGCGAGTTGATGGTGACGGACTCCAGCGTGTAGAGCTTGCCCGGCACCGCCGTCACCACCGCGCGCAGCCGCCCGCCCTGCGGCTGTTCGATCGCGGAGGTGACGGTGCCGTCGTAATAGCCCTTGGCCCGCATGATGCGCAGCGCCAGTTGCTCGTCCTCCTTGGCACGCGCCTGCACCATCGTCGCGTTCGCCGCCTTGCCGTCGCCTTCCTCCAGCGCGGACAGCGACCTGAACTGCGACGTACCGTCGATCGCGTCGAGCCCGTTGACGACCGTATCGTAGCGGATCTCGACCGCGCGCGACGTCTTGGCATCGGCGACGTCGTTCGGATTGACGTCGAAGCCGTTGAGCGGCGGAAGCGGCTGCGCCAGCTCGGCCGCCTCGGGCAGCACCGCGTCGGGCAGCGTCTCGGCGGGCACCTGCGCTTCGGTGGCGGGCACGGTCGGGCGCAGCTGCACGGGTGCGGCATCGGGGGCGGGCGCGGCCTCGAAACCCCGGATCGGTTCGAGCGGCGCGTTGATGTCACCCGACAGCGGCGGGAGTGCTGCATCGAACTCGGCATCGGGCACGATCGGCGCGTCCTGCGTCGCGGGAACGGCGGGCGGGGTCGCGGGTTGCGTCTGCGCGGTCGCGAGGGGCACGCTCATGGTACCTGCGAGCAGCAGCCCGATCGTCCGTGCGCGAAATGCCCCCAACTGCCGTCCCCGTGCCGTCTATCCGGGTTGCAGCGCACAACCCCCCTTGTCGCCCTCAACGCACGTCGGCGGGATTTGGTTCATTTCTACCATCGGCTGCATCCGTTCGCGGACACGCGCGTTGCAGTGCGGAAAGGGGAATCAAGTGACGGAAAGCGCGACGCAAATCGATCCGGCGACCATTCCCGGCAGCGATTCCACCCATCCGTGGGCGCATCCATGGCCCGCGTGGAAGGCGATCTTCGGCCGGGTCTATGTCATGGTCGGCTATCACAATCTGACGCTGATGGCGGCGGGCGTGGCCTTCTACGCCTTTCTCTCGATCGTGCCGATGCTGGGTGCGATCGTGATGACCTACGGCCTCGTCGCGGATACCGCCACGGTCGCGCGGCACATGCAGACGATTTTCGAGCTGGTGCCCGCCGACGCCGCCCGGCTGATCTCCGACCAGCTGATCGCGGTCGTCACCACCGCATCGCGGCAGGCCGGGCTGGGGCTGGTCGTGGCGCTGCTGCTCGCCATCTATGGCGCGATGCGCGCGGCGAGCGCGATCATCCAGGCGCTGAACGTCATCTATGAGGAAGAGGACGAACGCAGCATCATCACTACCACGCTGCTGTCGGCGATGATCACCGTCGCGGCGATCGTCGCGGTGCTGGTCGGCATCGTCTCGGCGGGCGTGCTGACGTGGTTGCAGGGCGCGGTCGCCTTCCTCGGCACGCCGGGCGCGGTGCTGATCCAGATCGCGACCTGGGCCGTCGCGGGCGCGATCACCAGCGCAGGCATCGCCTTCGCCTATCGCTACGGCCCCGATCGGGCGCGGGCGCGGTGGCGCTGGCTGTCGGTCGGATCGGTCGCGGCGACGATCCTGTGGCTGCTCGCGACGATCGGCTTCGGCTTCTATGCCGCCAATTTCGCCAACTACAACGCGACCTACGGCGCGCTGGGGGCAGTCGTCGTGCTGCTCATGTGGCTGTTCGTTTCCAGCCTCGCGATCCTGATCGGCGCGGAGATCAATGCGGAGGCGGAGCGGCAGACCGCGATCGATTCGACCGTCGGCCATGCCCGCCCGATGGGCCATCGCGGCGCGCGGCTGGCCGACACGCTGCCGAGCAAGCGGCAGCTGAAGCCGCGCCGCGACGCCTATTGAGGGTCGCCGCGCTCGCCTTCCAGCCGGTCCGCCGCCGCCTGCACCCGCGCCAGCATGTCGCGCAGCACGTCGATCTCGTCCGCGCTGAACCCGGCGAACAGGTCGCGCTCGATCTTCAGCGCCTTGGGCGCGACCTCGTCGTACAGCGTCCGCCCCGCGGTGGTGAGCGTCAGCAGGTGCGAGCGCTGGTCGCCGGTATTGGCGCGCCGCTCGACCAGCCCGCGATCGACCAGCGCGATCGCCGCGCGGCTGACCGTCACCTTGTCCATCCGGGTCGCGACGCACAGCGCCTGTTGCGTGATGCCGTCGCTCTCGGCGATCACCGTCACCAGCCGCCATTCGGGGATGCGCAGCCCAAACAGCGAGCGATAGGTGGAGGCGATAGCGTCGGACACGCGGTTCGACGCGATCGACAGGCGATAGGGCAGGAAATCGTCGAGCAGCAGGCGTTTGTTCACGGTGTCGATTGTTACCGGTTCATGACGGCAGGTCAACGACTTGGAACCGGGAACGGGTACGAAACGTACTTCCGTTCCAACAACCGGGTCGGGATCTCCGAGAATGTTCAACTGGAAGCATGAAGCGCAGGATCGCCTGCAAGCCATGCTGTTCGCCCATGTCGACGACCGGGCCTTTCCCTGCGTCGGCGCGAAATCGGCGATGGCGCGCGGCACGCTCGACGTGCTGGCCTGCTCGCGGATCGACAGCGCATGGGACGATGTGCGCATCCACGACGCGCTGATGCGCCTTGCCGAGGCGTATCGCGCCGACCGGCAGATGTACCGCAGCTTCGCGGTGGTGTTCGACGGCCCCGGCGACCTCACCGAGGCGCAGTTCGAGGCGGCGCTGTGGCAGCGGGTACAGTCGCTGTCGGACAAGGACGTGTGGCGCGGGCAGGATTATGACGCGCGGGTCAGCACCGATCCCGACAATCCGCATTTCTCGCTCAGCTTCGGCGGCGAGGCGTTCTTCATCGTCGGGCTGCACCCCCATGCCAGCCGCCCGGCGCGCCGGTTCGAGCGGCCCGCGCTGGTGTTCAACCTGCACGACCAGTTCGAGCGGCTGCGCGCCGAGGGCAAGTATGAAGGGATGCGCGAGAAGATCCTCGTGCGCGACGAGGCGCTGGCGGGAAGCCGCAACCCGATGCTCGCCCGCCATGGTGCGGCCAGCGAGGCGCGGCAGTATAGCGGGCGGGTGGTCGACGATCGCTGGTCCTGCCCGTTCCATTATGCGGGGTCGCCCAAGTGAACCACGTCATCCCCGAACGTTCGGGCACCGCCTTTCGCCTGAACGCGGGCGAACTGCTGACCGTGATCGATCCGCGCGGCGAGCAGGTGGCGGACCTGCTGGCGTTCAACGCCGCCGATCTGGACGAGGTGATCTCGTCCGGTCGCACGCTCGACTATGCCGAGACGATCCGGCTGACCACCGGCCACCGCCTCTATTCCAACCGCAGCCGGGTGATGCTGGAGATCGTCGACGACAGCGTCGGCATGCATGATTTCCTGCTGACCCCCTGTTCCTACGACACCTTCCATCATTTCTATCCGAACCTGCCGCCGCACCGCGGCTGTTTCGGCAATCTCGCCGCCGCGCTCGAACCCCATGGCGTCGCGCCGGACCGGATACCCGTGGCGTTCAACTGCTTCATGCACGTTCCCATCGACGGCACGACCGGCAAGCTGCGCGTGTTGCCGCCACTCAGCAAGGCGGGCGATCACATCGTCTTCCGCGCGGCGATGGATCTGGTGATCGGGCTCACCGCCTGTTCCGCGCCGGATTCCAACGGCGGCAGTTTCAAGCCGATCGAATATCGCATCGATCGCAGCGACGGTTGATCCGACCTGTCCCGATACCATATAGCGGAATTCATGCTGCATTGCAGCAAAGGAGTCCGCCATGTCCGCCGTCCGTTCCCCCGCCCTCGTCCATTTCGCGCTCGCGCTCGGCGGGTTCGCGATCGGGACGACCGAATTCGCGACGATGAGCCTGCTGCCGTTCTTCGCGAGCGGGCTGCACATCGACGAACCGACCGCGGGCCATGTCATCAGCGCCTATGCGCTGGGCGTGGTGGTCGGCGCGCCGCTGCTGGCGGTGCTGGGCGCGCGGATGGCGCGGCGGACGCTGCTGATCGCGCTGATGGCCTGTTTCGGCGTGGCCAATGCGGCCAGCGCGATCGCGCCGACCTATGAGGCGATGCTGGTCGCCCGCTTCTTCAGCGGCCTGCCGCACGGTGCCTATTTCGGGATCGCCGCGCTGGTCGCCGCGTCGCTGGTGCCCGAGGACAAGCGGGCGCAGGCGGTCGGCCGGGTGATGCTGGGGCTGACGACCGCGACGATCGTCGGCGTGCCGCTGGCCAATGCGCTGGGGCAGGCGATCGGCTGGCGCTGGGGCTTCGGCGTGGTCGCGGTGCTGGCCGCGCTGACCATGGCGATGGTCGCATGGGTCGCGCCGCGCGACGCGGGCGACCGGCGCGCCAGTCCGCTGGCCGAGCTGCGCGTGTTGAAGGTGCCGCAGCTGTGGCTGACGCTGGGCATCGGCGCCATCGGTTTCGGCGGCATGTTCGCGGTCTATACCTATCTCGCCTCGACGCTGATCGAAGTGACCGGCGCGACGGCAGGCACGGTGCCGATGGTACTCGCGGTGTTCGGCGTGGGCATGACCGTCGGCAACATCGTCGTGCCGCGCTTCGCCGATCGCGCGCTGATGCCGACCGCGGGCGCGCTGCTGCTGTGGAGCGCGGCCACGCTTGCGCTGTATCCGCTGGCGGCGGGGCAGCTATGGTCGATGCTGGCGATCGTGTTCCTGATCGGCATCGGCGGCGCGCTCGGCACCGTGCTCCAGACGCGGCTGATGGACATCGCCAGGGACGGGCAGAGCCTCGCCGCCTCGCTCAACCATTCGGCGTTCAACACCGCCAATGCGATCGGGCCATGGGCAGGCGGCCTCGCGATCGCGGCGGGCTATGGCTGGACCTCGACCGGACTGGTCGGCGCGGGGCTGGCGCTCGGCGGGTTCGCGGTATGGGTCGTGGCGCTGCTGACGAGCGCGCCGGATCGGGTACGGGCGACGGCGTAAGCTCCTCCCCGGCACGGGGAGGGGGACCAGCGAAGCTGGTGGAGGGGGATATCCGCAAACGCCGCCGATGCGTGCGTGGCGATCCCCCTCCACCATCCGCTGCGCGGACGGTCCCCCTCCCCGTGCCGGGGAGGAAGGCGCTACTTCTTCTCCGGCACCACCGCCATCGACCAGTCCTTGCCGGGCACCAGATATTTCGCGGCCAGCGCCTGCAACTCCGCCGGGGTGGTGCCCCGGATGTCGTTGATGATCGCCGGGATCGCCGCCAGCCGCGCCGGATCGCGCGTGCCGCCCGCCGTCTGGTTCATCCAGAACATGTTGCCGCTCGACATGCGCGCGATCAGCTGCACCACCGGCAGCTTCGCCCGGTCCAGCTCGTCCGCCGGAACCGGGGTCTTCACCAGATCGGCGGCGATCTCGCGCACCAGCTGGAAGAAGAAGTCGGTCCGGTCGGGCGGCACCATGCCGATCGCCATGATCCGCCCGCCGCCGGGCAGCCCCACCGGCCAGCCGTTGTCGACATTGGGCGAATAGCTCACCCCCGCCTGGCTGCGCAGCCGATCGAGCAGCCGGTCGCGGAACACCGCCGCCAGCACCTCCAGCTTGCGGCTTTCGGTCAGCCCTGCGCTGCCCCCGCCGGTCGGCCATGCGATCGCCGCCGCCGCCTGGTTGGGCTGGCCGCTGTGGGTGCGCGTGACCGGGGTCGCGACATGCGCCGGGAAGCGGACCGGCGGCGGGGTGCCGCCCGCCGCCTTGCGCGGGGCCATCGCGCCGATCGTCCAGGCGACGGCATCGACCGCCGCGCTCTGGGTCACGTCGCCGAACACCTGCACCTCGATCGGACCGCTGGCCAGCAGCGGCGCCCACAGCGCCTTGAACGACGCGGCGTCGAGCGCCTCGATCGCCTTGCGGTCGGGCGATCCCCAGCGCGGGTCGCCGTCGTGCAGCAACCCGTCGAGGTCGCGCGCCATCACCCCGTCGGGCGATGCGCCCATCCCGTCATAGCCCGCCAGCATCACCGCCCGCGCCCGCGCAACGGGATTGGGGTCCCAAGCCGGGGATTGCAGCTTGGCGGCGATCAGCTTCAGCTGGTCGGTCAGGTCGGCGGCGGTGGTGACGCCCGACAGGACGAACGCATCCTCGTCGATCCCGAACGACAGCCCGATCTGCCGCCCGCCGGTCAGCCGGTCCAGCTCCTCCTGCCCCAGCACGCCCTTGGGCGTCTGGATGCCCGAGGCGACCAGCGCGAGGTCGGCGGCGAACGCCGGGGTCCGGCGGTCGGCAGGCAGCGCGTTCAGCCCCCCGCCGAAGCGGACGCGGACATAGACCTTGCCCGTCTCGGACTCGTTGGGGAACAGCAGCAGCGAGGCGCCGTTGGCGAAGTCGACCCGCTCGACCGGCGGATCGGCCAGCGCCATGCTGCGCGACACGATCGTCCCCTTGGGGCCGAGCGGGGCCAGCCGGTCGAAGCCGATCGCCCCCTGCCCCGTGCCCGCAGCGGTGCGCCCGGCGATCTTCGCCGCCAGCGCCGCGGCGAGCTTGGGCTGCACGGTCGGATCGGGGGTGCGCGTATTGACCAGCGCGCGGGTGGCGGTGCCCGCGAACACCTTCTTCGTCGCCGCCAGCACGCGGGCGGGGGTGAAGAACTTCTTCGTCACGGCCCCCTCGAAGATGCGCAGCGACGTTTCCGGCCCGGCCACCGTCTCGCGGATGTCGGTCGCCTCAATCAGATTGTCGGCGAGCAGCGCGCCCGCCGTCACCGGCGCGGTGCGGACCTCATTCTCCATGCCCGCGCGGATCTCGCCGATCTCGCGGTCGATCTCCGCCTGGGTCGGCGGGTTGCGCATCGCGTCGGCGATCGTCTGGCGCACGTCGCGCAGCGCCGCCTGCCAGTCGTCGCCGACCGGCAGGATCGATACCTGGGTGATGTTCGCCGATCGCGACACGTCGTCGAGGTTCGCCCCCGCCGAGATATAGCTGCCGCCCGATCGCGCCCGGCTCTCCAAGCGGCGGTTGAGGATGCGCAACGCGATCTGGTCGATCATCCGCTCCTGGTTGAACAGGATGGTGTCGTCGCCGATCGTCCACGGGCGCAGCACCGCCATCTGCACCAGCGGCGGCACGGCGGGCTCGGCGGTGGCGGCGGCGGTCGGCTTGCCCGCGACCGGCGATCCGAACTTCGGTTCGGCGGGCGCGGGGCCGGTGCCGCTCCACGCGGAGAAATGCTTCTTGACCATTGCCTCGAGCAACGCCGGATCGGCGTCGCCCGCGATCACGATGATCGCCCGGTCGGGGCGATACCAGCGGTCGTGGAACGCCTTCACGCTGGCGGCGGTCGCGGCCTGCAACGTCTCGACATTGCCGATCGGCGAGCGGTCGGCGAGCGGCTGCCCGGCGAAGAACAGCGCGCGGGTGGCATCGCCCATCCGCACCTGCGGCCCCGGCTGTTCGCGCTGTTCGGACAGCACCACCGGGCGTTCGGCATCGAGCGCGACCTGGGTCAGCGTCGGCTCGGTCATCATGCCCGACAGGATCTTCATGCTCTCGTCCAGCCCGGCGGGCGTCGCGGCGGGCAGGTCGAGCTTGTAGACCGTCTGGGTGAAGCTGGTCGATGCGTTGCTGTCGGAGCCGAAGGTGACGCCGAGGCGCTGCCACACCCGCTTCGATTCGCCGTCGGGGACGTGCACCGACCCGCGGAACGTCAGATGCTCGATCAGATGCGCGAAGCCGCGCTCGCTGTCGGTCTCCATCAGCGATCCGGTGCCGATCGCGACGCGGATCGCCACCTGCCCCGGCGGCACCCCGTTCTTGCGCACGGCATATTTCAGGCCGTTGGGCAGCACGCCATAGGTCCACGACCGGTCGGGCGGAATGTCGCTGCCCTTGAACAGCCACGGCGTGTCCGGCCCCTGCGCCACCGGTTGCAGCGGCGGCAACTGCCGGAGCGGCGCGGGCGAGGATGCCGGGGGGGCGGTCTGCGCGGCGAGCGGCGCGGCGATCAGGGCCAGGGTCGAGAATGCGCCCGTGGCCAAGCGTACGAAGGATGCCATGGCGGCAGGTGTAGCGTCGTTGCCACGCTGCGACCAGTATCGACCGCATGCGCGAAATATAAAGCCGAACGCCCCGCGACGTTCAGCCTGCGCTCATCAGCGATCCTCGCGGCGGAGGTACAGGTAGCTGTCGTCGAACTCGGCCAGCGCCTGCAACCCGGCCGGATCGAGGATCGTGACCCGCTTGCTCCGGAACTCCATCAGCCCGCGCTCGCGCAACTCGCGCAGCGTACGGTTGACATGAACCGGGGTCAGGCCGGTGCAGTCCGACAGGTCGGCCTGCGTCAGCGGCAGCTCGAACCCCGTATCGTCCGCCATGCCGACCAGCCCGAGGCGCACCCGCAGCTCGCAGATCAGATGCGCGATCCGCTCGATCGCGCTGCGCCGCCCGAGTGAGAGCACCCATTCGCGGTGGATCGCGGCGTCGAGCGTGGTGAGGAACCAGTAGACCCGCGCCAGGTGCGGATGCCGCTCGGTGATCTCGGTCAGTCGGGCATGCGCCACCAGCACGACCCGCGAGGTGGTGAGCGCAAGGATATTATGGTCGAGCATCTTCAGCGAGAAGCTGTGCAGGTCGAGGAAGTCGCCCGAGGTGTGGATCTCGGTGATCTGCCGTTCGCCGCCGGGCAGGTCCTTGTAGCGGCACATATACCCGTCGAGCAGCAGCGTGCTGTGGTGCAGCCGCTCGCCCGCGCGGATGCAGGTGGTGCCCGCGGGCACGGTCCGCACCTCGCCCAGCGACGCGCGGATCACCGCCTCCTCCTCCGCCGAGATCGTGTCGCGCGCGCGCAGCTTCGCCAGATGCGTCTCGATCATCGGTCGTTCTATCCCCGCAATGAAGATGTCGGGGGTTAGCCATCGACGCCGTCCAACGCAACGGCGCACGCCGGACGGACCACGCGATCCCCGAACGCAGCGTTTCCGTCGCCGCCCTTGATCCGCCGCCCTGCCCGCGCCAAATGGCGGCCATGCTGATCGAAACCGAACCCACGCCCAACCCGGCGACGCTCAAGTTCCTGCCGGGGCAGGTCGTCATGGACAACGGCACCCGCGACTTCGCGACGCCCGAGGAGGCCGAAGCCTCGCCGCTGGCCACGCAGCTGTTCGCGCTGGGCGATGTCGTCGGCGTGTTCTTCGGACGCGACTTCGTGTCGGTGACGAAGGCGCCGGGCAGCGAGTGGAGCGACCTGAAGCCCGATGTGCTCGCGCTGCTGCTCGATCACTTCGGCGGGCGGATGCCGCTGTTCCATACGACCGGGACGGCGGGCTTTTCGGTCCCGGCGGAGAACGCGACCTTCACCGACGATCCCGCCGACGCGGATATCGTCGAGCAGATCAAGGAACTGATCGAGACGCGGGTGCGCCCGGCCGTGGCCAACGACGGCGGCGACATCGTCTATCGCGGGTTCGACCAGGGCAAGGTCTACCTCCAGTTGCAGGGCGCGTGCTCGGGCTGCCCGTCGTCCAGCGCGACGCTGAAGAACGGCATCGAGCAGCTGCTCAAATATTATGTCCCCGAAGTCACGGAGGTTCGCGCAGTCTGATGGCCCGGCCGCTCGACGATACGGCGCTCGACACGCTGTTCCGCACCGCCCGTACCTTCAACCACTATACCGACCGGCCGGTCGAGGAAGCGACGCTGCACGCGATCTGGGACCTGATGAAATGGGGTCCGACCAGCGCGAACCAGCTGCCCGCACGCATCGTGTGGTGCACGTCGCAGGAGGCGAAGGACAAGCTGGCCGCGCATTGCACCGGGGCCAACCCGGACAAGGTGCGCGCCGCGCCGGTGTCGGTCATCATCGGCATGGACGTGGATTTCCACGAGCAACTGCCCGAACTCTATCCCGCCGCTGACGCCAAATCATGGTTCGAGGGCAACACCCCGCTGCGCGAGGCATCCGCATTCCGCAACTCGTCGCTGCAGGGCGGCTATTTCATCCTCGCCGCGCGGGCGCTGGGGCTGGACGTCGGGCCGATGTCGGGGTTCGACAATGCGGCGGTGGACAAGGCGTTCTTCGCCGACACGCCGTCGGTGCGCAGCAACTTCATCGCCACGCTCGGCTATGGCGACCGGGACAGGCTGCATCCGCGTTCGCCCCGGCCCGATTTCGCCAAGTTCAACCGGATCGCCTGACCCGCCGGTGCGGACGCTCGTCATCGCCACTGCCACCGCCGCCTGTTCGGTCGCGCTGATCGAGGGCGAGCGGCTGGTCGCGCGCGAGCATGTCGTGGTCGGGCGCGGCCATGCCGAGCGGCTGGTGCCGATGATCGGCGCCTTGCCCTGCGGCGGCCGTGCCGACGCGATCCTCGTCGATTGCGGGCCGGGCAGCTTCACCGGGGTGCGCGTCGGGCTGGCGGCGGCGCGCGGGCTCGGGATCGGCTGGGGCGTGCCGGTCTGTGGATTTTCCTCACTGGCGCTGCTCGCCGCCGCCGCCTTTGCCGACAGCGATGCCGAACGGCTCGTCGCGGTGCTCGACGGCGGGCATGGCGAGGTGTTCGCGCAAGCGTTCGACCGCGCGCTGGCGCCGGTCGGGCCGATGGCATCCTATCCGCCCGCCGCCGCGATCGCGCGGTTCGCCGGACTGCGCTTCGTCGGACAGGGTACCGCCCGGCTGGCGCAGGCCGACCCGGCGATCGCGGTCGATGCCATGCTGCCCGACGCCGCCGACGCGCTGCTGCTGCCCGCCGCTGCGGTCGCGCTGCCCCCCGCCCCGCTCTATGGCCGCGCGCCCGACGCGGTGCCGAGCCTGCGCGCGTGAGCGATCCGCACGCGCCCGTCACGCTGGCGGACGGCGGCCCGGCGGATATCGACGCGGTCGATGCGATCATGCAGGCGGCGTTCGATCCGCGCTATGGCGAGGCATGGACCAGGGCGCAGTGCCTCGGCATGCTGTCGCTGCCCGGCGTATGGCTGACGATCGCGCGTGATGCCGCAGGCGCGCGCGGCTTCGCGCTGACCCGCGCGATCGCGGGCGACGCCGAACTGCTGCTGCTCGCCGTCCGGCCCGAATCGCGGGGGCGGGGCATCGGCCGCGCACTGCTGCGCGCCGCGGTCGACGGAGCGATGCAGCGCGGCGCGGAGCAGATCTGCCTCGAGATGCGCGCGAACAACGATGCGACCCGGCTGTATCAGCGCGAGGCTTTCCGCAAGCGCGGCGAGCGGCGCCAATATTATGCCGGAAACACCGGCGAACGCTTCGACGCCCATACCTATGTACGATCGCTTTGCCGTACGGAATTCCAAAAAAGCGGCGAATAATGTTGCGCCGCTTTTCGTCCGGGCCGATAAGGTTTCAGACGGCAACGGTATTGCCGATGCGTAAGTTAAGGATTGCAATGGAACTGCAAGCGGAGCGCGACGACACGCTCATCGCCCTGACCGCCGACATCGTCGCGGCCCATGTCAGCAACAACAACGTCGAGGTGTCGGACATTCCGGTGCTCATCCGCAGCGTGCACGACGCGCTGCACGCGCTGGGCGGGCAGGACGAGGAGAAGCCGAGCCGTGCCGATCCGGCGGTGCCGGTGCGCAATTCGATCAAGCCCGATTACATCGTCTGCCTCGAGGACGGGCGCAAGCTCAAGATGCTCAAGCGGCATCTGATGACGCACTACAACCTGACGCCCGAACAGTATCGCGCCAAGTGGAACCTGCCCGCCGACTATCCGATGGTCGCGCCCAACTATGCCGAACAGCGCCGGACGCTGGCCAAGAAGATCGGGCTGGGAACGCAGCGCCGCGTGCGTTGAAGCGGGCTTCCGCTGGACGGCGCCACGCGGTATCAGGGGCGTGAGCCTCAAGGAACGTACAGGAACGCATGGCCCGCAAGATCGATCTCGAAGCGCTTTGCCAGCAAAAGGGGCTGCGCATCACCGAACAGCGCCGCGTGATCGCGCGCGTCCTGTCGGAGGCGGAGGACCACCCCGACGTCGAGAAGGTCTATGAACGTGCCTCGGCGATCGATCCGGGCATCTCGATCGCGACCGTCTATCGCACGGTGCGGCTGTTCGAGGAGGCGGGCATCCTCGACCGCCACGACTTCGGCGACGGGCGCGCCCGCTATGAACCGTCGCCCGAGGCGCATCACGATCACCTGATCGACGTCGAGAGCGGACGGGTGATCGAATTCGTCGATCCGGAACTGGAACTGCTCCAGAAGCAGATCGCCGAGCGCCTGGGGTTCCGGCTGGTCGATCACCGCATGGAACTCTACGGCGTCAGCCTCGAACGCAAGGGCTGATCCGCTGACGCTCCGCCAGCGCCTGCGACTGTTCCGGCGCGCGGGGGCGATGCTGGCGGCGCTGCTGTTCTATCTGGGGCTGCATGGCACGTGGCGGCTGTTCCGGCGGCGCTCGCCATGGCCGCCGCGGTTCCTGGGCAGCATCGCGCGGATCGTCGGCGCGAAGGTGCGGGTCGTCGGCGCGCCGGTGCCGCGCGACGTGCTGTACCTCGCCAATCACCAGAGCTGGCTCGACATCCTCGCCATCGCCGGGGCCAGCGGCAGCGCGTTCGTCGCCAAGGGCGAGTTGCGCGACGCGCCGCTGGTCGGCTGGCTGTGCACGCTCAACCACACGCTGTTCGTCGATCGCGGCGACCGGCTGGGCGTCGCGCGGCAGATCGATACGCTGCGGGCGGCGCTGGCCGCCGACCATCCGGTGACGGTATTCCCCGAAGGCACGACCAGCGCCGGGCGTGACCTGCTGCCGTTCAAGGCGGCGCTGCTCGGCGCGATCGACCCGCCACCGCCGGGCCTGCGGGTACAGCCGGTGTATCTCGATTACGGCAGCGCGCAGGATATCGCATGGCTCGGCGACGAACCGGGCACGACGAATGCCGCACGGGTGCTGGCGCGCGCGGGCCATGTGCCGCTCACGATCCATTTCCTCGAACCTTTCGATCCGGCGGGCATGGGCCGCAAGGCGGTGGCGGCAAGAGCACGCGACGCGATCGTCGCGGCGATGGCGTAGCGGGCGGATCCGTTCGTCCCGAGCGAAGTCGAGGGACGTGCGTCGCGCGCAGCACGCGGTGTCTCGACTGTGCTCGACACGGACGGTCCGGACTTCCGGTCGGTAAACCCGCCGCCTATTCGCTGAATTCCCCCACCACGACCCGCCGCCCGAGCAGGAAGGCGTCGTTGACATGGACGAACGGCGACAGGTCGACATCGCTCTGCCGCGCCGCGAGACATTCGGCAAAACGGCGGTAGAGCCGGGCATATTCCGGCTCGTCGCCGACATCGACGGCCACGCCGTCAACTTCCATCCGCGACGCGCCCATCGACAGCTTCAGCCTGCCCGCGTCGGTTTCGACGTCGATGTCCCACGTCTGCGGCCCG
Source organism: Sphingomonas silueang (assembly GCF_040049155.1). Lineage (NCBI taxonomy): Bacteria > Pseudomonadati > Pseudomonadota > Alphaproteobacteria > Sphingomonadales > Sphingomonadaceae > Sphingomonas > Sphingomonas silueang. Next base: position 25,788 of record NZ_JBDZDK010000020.1, on the reverse strand, counting down.
GTCTGGTCGAAGTCGAACTCGACGCGCACCGGCACGCCCGCGGTATCGGTGAAGTCGAGGTCGGCGGCGATCGGCGCGTCGCGGTTCGACGGGAAGCGCAGTTCGGCGGCATCGAGCAGCAGCGGGCGCGGCAGGATGCGGGTGATGACCGACAGCGCGTTGATCCCCGGATCGAACACGCCGATCCCCGGTTCCCAGATCCACGCCTGCCCCGGATGCCAGACGCGCACGTCTTCCTTCCAGTTGACTGCGACGCGGCGCAGCGTCCGCCCGGCGATCCATGCCCGCGCGGGTTCGACCGCCGCCGCCTCGCGCGAATGCCAGGTCGCGAACAGCACCCTGCCCGCGCGCTCGGCCGCCCGGGCGAAAGCCTGCGCCTCCGACAGGGTGGCGGCGGGCGGCTTCTCGATCATCACGTCGAGGCCGTGGGAGAGCGCCTCCTCGATCAACGGCAACCGCCCGCGCGGCGGCGTGCAGATCGAGATCGCCTGCACTTCGGGCATCGCCGCCATCATCTCGGCGATGGTGCGGAACCCCGGCACGCCCTCGGGCGGGGTATGGCCGGTGACGGCGGCGACCAGCTCGAAATCGGGGCTGGCGGCGATGTGCGGGATATGCTGGTCGCGCGCGATCTTGCCGATGCCGGCCAGCGCGATGCGGGTCGGGGCGTTAGCCAACGTCGCTCTCTCCTGGGTGATTTATTAGTCAGACATATCGCCCATTCTCCGACGGGGCAAGCGGGTTCAGCCGGGCAAGGTGACGCGCGTGTCCTGAAACGCCATGTCGACCAGATCGGTCATGGCGGCATGGGCTGCGGCACCATCGCCAGCTTCCACCGCCTCGAACACGCGGATGTGATCGGGCAGCGGATCGCGGCGGAGCGGGCTGTTGCGCTGCTTGAAGATCGTGGTCCACGCAACCGCCGCCCCCACCCCGCTGGTCAGGGTGACGAGGAACGGATTGCCCGACGCATCGAGCATCGCCGAGTGGAACCGCTGGTCGGCATCGCGCCCCGCCGGGGTCGCCAGCGTATGATCGCGCATGTCGGCCAGCGCCGCACGCATCAGCGCCAGTTGCGCCTCGTCGCGGCGCAGCGCCGCCAGTTGCGCAGCGGCAGGCTCGACGATCTTGCGCAACTCGAACAGGCTGCCGATCAGCCGTTCGTCGGGTTCGGTGTTGAATACCCACGACAGCACGTCGGGATCGAGCAGCTGCCACTGGTCGCGCGGCGACACGCGGGTGCCGGTCTTGGGCCGCGATTCGACCAGCCCCTTGGCGGCGAGCATCCTGAGCGCCTCGCGATAGGCGGTGCGCGATACGTTCAGGCTGCCGCTCGCCGCGACCTCGCCGTCGAGCAGGTCGCCCGGCGCCACCGCGCCCGAGACGATGCGGATGCCGAGGTCGCGGGCGATGGTGCCGTGAATGCGCAGCGGACGCGGGCGGGGCGTGGGCGTCGACATCAGATGCCCCCCTGCACGACGTCGCGCCCCGCATCCGCCAGCGCGGCGGTCAGGTCGGCGAGGCAGGTATCGACCAGCGCCGGATCGGTCGCGCGGACGACGAAATTCGCGCCGGTGCGTCCCTCCCGGAAGAAGGGATAGCTGCCGATCGCCACGCCGTCGTGACGCTTCTCGGCGGTGCGCAGCAGGTCGGCGACCTCGCTTTCGCCGACCCAGCAGCCGATCGTGCCGGAGACGACGGGCAACCCGCCCTCCAGCGTGCCGGTCAGGCTGTCGAGCATCGCGGCGGCGATATGCGGCACCCCGGCCATGATGAAGATGTTGGCGATATGGATGCCCGGCGCGCCGGACATGCGGTTCTCGATCAGTTCAGCGCCTTGCGGCGTCCGGGCCATGCGCAACCGCGCCTCGGTCAGCCCGCCGCGGGTCTCGTAATAGGCTTCGAGGATCGCGCGTGCCTGCGGATGCACCACCACCGGCAGGCCGAGCGCCGCCGCGATCGAATCGACGGTGATGTCGTCGTGCGTCGGGCCGATGCCGCCGGTGGTGAACAGATAGTCGTTGCGCGCACGCAGGGCGTTGACCGCCTCGACGATCGCCGCCTCGCGATCGGCGACGACGCGCACCTCGGACAGGCGGATGCCCTGCACGTTCAGCCATGTCGCGAGTTGCGCGACATTCCTGTCCTGCGTGCGGCCCGACAGGATCTCGTCACCGATGACGAGCAGGGCGGCGGTCCAGATACGTTGCGTCATGGCCGCATCGATAGCGCGTGGCCGCGCCCTCGCCTAGCGCGTCCTGTGCCTCTATAGGACGGGAATGACCGAATATCAGACCGTCACCGCCGACATGCCGCTGGCCCGCACCGGCGCGATCAAGCTGCACGATGCCGCCGCGTTCGAGGGGATGCGCCGCGCCGGACGCCTCGCCGCGCATATCCTCGACGAGATCACGCCGCATGTCGTGCCCGGCGTCACGACCGGCGAGCTGGACGCGATCATCTTCCGCCTGATGCGCGAGGGCGGCGCGGTGCCCGCCACGCTCGGCTATCGCGGCTATGGCCATTCGACCTGCATCTCGATCAACCATGTGGTATGCCACGGCATCCCGTCGGAGCGGACGCTGAAGGACGGCGACATCGCCAATATCGACGTGACCCCGCTGCTCGACGGCTGGCACGGCGACAGCAGCCGGACCTATCTGGTCGGCAACGTGCCGATCAAGGCGCGCAAGCTGGTGGACGTGACCTATGAATGCCTGATGCTCGGCATCGAACAGGCACGGCCCGGCAACCGGATGGGCGACGTGGCGCACGCGATCCAGCGCCATGCCGAATCGCATCGCTACGGCGTGGTGCGCGACTTCTGCGGGCATGGCCTGGGTCGGCTGTTCCACGATGCGCCGGAGGTGGTGCACGCCGGGCGCCCCGGCACCGGCCCGGAGCTGCGCCCCGGCATGTTCTTCACCATCGAACCGATGATCAACATCGGCCGTCCCGACGTGAAGCTGCTCGACGACGGCTGGACCGCCGTCACCCGCGACCGCTCGCTCTCGGCGCAGTTCGAGCATTCGATCGGCATCACCGAGGACGGCTGCGAGATCTTCACGCTCAGCCCGAAGGGGTTCACCAGGCCGCCCTATTGCTGACGATGGCCGTGCCCGAAATTCGGGCACCCTGCCCCTTCGGCGGGCAATATCGACAGCGCTACCGGGATCGCCGATGATCGCGCACAGGGCGAATCGCCTGTTGGCACGAGTTTTGATTAGCAGGGCGGTAACGTCCGTTACGGGCGACGTCCGGGGGATCGGCAGAACGCATGAAAAAGATCGAAGCCATCATCAAGCCGTTCAAGCTGGATGAGGTGAAGGAAGCGCTGCACGAAGTCGGCGTCAGCGGCATCACCGTGACCGAGGCCAAGGGCTTCGGGCGGCAGAAGGGCCATACCGAACTGTATCGCGGTGCGGAATATGTCGTCGACTTCCTGCCCAAGGTGAAGCTGGAGGTCGTGGTCGAGGACGCGCTGGCCGAGCGGGTGGTCGAGGCGATCGCGCAGGCGGCGCAGACCGGGCGCATCGGCGACGGCAAGATTTTCGTCATTCCGGTCGAGACGGCCTTGCGCATCCGCACCGGCGAGCGCAACGACGACGCGATCTGACGCGACGCAGCATAATTTCGATTCGAGGGGCGTTCCGGCACGTATCGTTGCGCCGGAATGCGGGGTTTCATCAGAAAGGGCAGTTTTCCATGGCTACTACCGCCGGCGATATCCTGAAGCGCGTGAAGGACGAGGAGATCGAATGGATCGACCTGCGCTTCACCGATCCCAAGGGCAAGTGGCAGCACCTGACCATGGTCGCCTCGATCCTGGGTGAGGACGAGCTGACCGACGGCCTGATGTTCGACGGTTCGTCGATCGAGGGGTGGAAGGCGATCAACGAGTCCGACATGGTGCTCAAGCCCGATCTGGACGCGGTCTACACCGATCCGTTCTCGGCGACGCCGATGCTGGTGATCTTCTGTGACGTGGTCGAGCCGTCGACCGGCGAACTCTATGCCCGCGATCCGCGCTCGACCGCGAAGCGCGCCGAGGCGTATCTCAAGACGACCGGCATCGGCGACACCGTGTACGTCGGCCCGGAAGCCGAATTCTTCATGTTCGACGACGTCCGGTTCGAGAACACGTATTCGACCAGCTACTACAAGATCGACGACATCGAACTGCCGGGCAACTCGGGCCGCGAATATGAGAGCGGCAACATGGGCCACCGCCCGCGCGCCAAGGGCGGCTACTTCCCCGTCGCCCCGGTCGACTCGGCGGTCGACATCCGTGGCGAGATGGTGTCGACCATGCTCGAAATGGGCCTGCCGTGCGACAAGCACCACCATGAGGTCGCCGCCGCACAGCACGAACTGGGCCTGACCTTCGGCACGCTGACCACCACCGCCGACCGGATGCAGATCTACAAGTACGTCGTGCACCAGGTCGCGCATGCCTATGGCAAGACCGCGACGTTCATGCCGAAGCCGATCAAGGAAGACAACGGATCGGGCATGCACACCCACTTCTCGATCTGGAACGGCGGGTCGCCGCTGTTCGCGGGCGACGGCTATGCCGGTCTGTCGGACATGTGCCTGTATTTCATCGGCGGCATCATCAAGCATGCCAAGTCGGTGAACGCCTTCACCAACCCGACGACCAACAGCTACAAGCGGCTGGTGCCGGGCTATGAGGCGCCGGTGCTGCTCGCCTATTCGGCGCGCAACCGTTCGGCGTCGTGCCGCATCCCGTACGGCACGGGCCCCAAGTCGAAGCGCGTCGAGGTCCGCTTCCCCGACGCGATGGCCAACCCGTATCTCGCCTATGCGGCGCTGATGATGGCGGGCCTCGACGGCATCCAGAACAAGATCCATCCGGGCGACGCGATGGACAAGAACCTGTACGACCTGCCGCCCGCCGAACTGGCGCAGGTGCCGACGGTGTGCGGTTCGCTCCGCGAGGCGCTCGACAGCCTCGAGGCGGATCACGACTATCTGCTCAAGGGCGACGTGTTCTCGAAGGACCAGATCGAAGCCTATATCGAGATCAAGCGCGGCGAAGTGGCGCGCTGGGAAATGACCCCGAGCCCGGTCGAATACGACATGTACTACAGCGCGTAAGGCGCGGCCCCGACCGCGCCGGTGCGCCCCGCAGGGCGCATCCGCGCGGTCGGTCGGCCTCGCACGCGCGAGGACCGACGACGCGGCTTCGCCGCGGCGGGCGATAGAGAAAGGGCACCGGGATCGCTCCCGGTGCCCTTTCTGCGTCGGATCGGCTGCTTCGGCGTGCCGGTAGCATCGACCCGGACCAACTCCCCGTTCGTCCCGAGCGAAGTCGACGAACGTGCCGCCACCGATGCGTGCGGTGTCTCGACTGTGCCCGACACGAACGGGCTCGATGGAAAGGGCTGGCCGGAATCAGGCCTGTCGCGTCATTCTCAACGCGCGGCGGCGACCACGACCGGCTTGCCGATCTGCGCCACGCGCACCTGTGCGTCCTGCCGCATCTCCGCCCGACACCGCGCGACGTCGGCGAGGGCGCGCAGGCCCGATGCGTTCGACACACAGGCGCGACGAACGGCGCGATCGATGCGCGCGTCGAGGGTACGGCGACCGGCCGCACTGGTCAGGTCCAATCCGGCATAGGACACGCGCGCCGACACCGGCTCGCGCGCTTCGGCATGGGCGACGGACGAAAGGCACGACAAGGCTGCCGTCGCGAGGACGGTGAAACGGATGGTCATGATAGGGCTCCTGCGAAAGTCCTGCCCGTCGCAGCAGCGGTCCCGGTATCGGGCCGCCGTCCACCGGCAGCCGCCGCCTAGCCGGGTTGCGTTGCGGCAAGGCGACGCGGACGTTGCGCGACGATGACAGAAGCACAACGAAATCCTTGCTTGTCGCCCAACCGTTCGTTCCCTACCTGTTCGGCCATGTCGCTTGCCCCCGCCCCGCTGTCGCCCGAGCCGCCCTATCTGTCCGCGCTCAACCCGCCCCAGCGCGAGGCGGTGCTGACGACCGACGGCCCGGTGCTGGTGCTGGCGGGGGCGGGCACCGGCAAGACCGCCGCGCTGACCGCACGGCTGGCGCACCTGCTCTACACCCGCAAGGCGTATCCGTCCGAAATCCTGTCCGTCACCTTCACCAACAAGGCGGCGAGGGAAATGCGCGAGCGGGTCGCCCGGCTGGTCGGTGACATGGTGGAGGGGATGCCGTGGCTCGGTACCTTTCACGCGATCGGCGCGAAGATGCTGCGGCGGCACGCCGAACTGGTCGGGTTGCAGTCGAACTTCACCATCCTCGACACCGACGACCAGTTGCGCCTGCTCAAGCAGTTGATCGTGGCCGCGAATCTCGACGAGAAGCGCTGGCCCGCGCGCAGCCTCGCCGGACTGATCGACGGCTGGAAGAACAAGGGGATGACCCCGGCGGATGTCGATGCGGGCGAGGCCGAACGCTTCGCCAACGGGCGCGGCGGCGAACTGTACCAGCAGTATCAGGACCGGTTGAAGGCGGTGAACGCCTGCGACTTCGGCGACCTGCTGCTCCACGTCCTGACCATATTGCGCACCAACCGCGAGGTGCTGGCGCAGTATCAGCAGCGCTTCCGCTACATCATGGTCGACGAATATCAGGACACCAACAGCGTCCAGTATCTCTGGCTGCGGCTGCTGGCGCAGGAGCGACGCAACATCTGCTGCGTGGGTGACGACGACCAGTCGATCTATTCGTGGCGTGGCGCGCAGGTCGAGAATATCCTGCGCTTCGAGCGTGATTTTCCGGGCGCGAAGATCATCCGGCTCGAACAGAATTACCGCTCGACCCCACATATCCTGGGGGCAGCGTCTGGCGTGATCGCGCACAACGGCGGACGGCTCGGCAAGACGCTGTGGACCGAGACGGATGTCGGCGAGAAGGTCCGCGTGATCGGCGTGTGGGACGGGCCGGAGGAGGCACGCCGCGTCACCGACATGATCGAGCGCGAGCGGCGCAATCTCAACGACTTCGCCATTCTGGTGCGCGCGCAGCACCAGACGCGCGAGTTCGAGGATCGCTTCATCGCCACCGGCATGCCCTATCGCATCGTCGGCGGCTTCCGCTTCTACGAACGCGCCGAGATCCGCGATGCGCTGGCCTATCTGCGCGTCGTCAACCAGCCTGCCGACGATCTGGCGTTCGAGCGCATCGTCAACGTGCCCAAGCGTGGCCTGGGCGACAAGGCGGTGCAGACCATCCACCGTTTCGCCCGCGCGACCGGCAGTTCGCTGATGACCGCCGCCGCGCGCATCCTCGACACCGACGAGCTGGCCGGAGCGGCGCGCAAGTCGCTCGGGCGGCTGGTGGGGGACTTCGCCCGCTGGCGCGACATGGCGCGCGACCTGCCGCACGCCGAACTGGCGCGGCAGCTGCTGGACGAGAGCGGCTATACCGCGATGTACCAGGCGGAGAAGACGGCGGAGGCCGCCGGTCGCCTCGAGAACCTGACCGAACTGGTCCGGGCGATGGAGGAATATGAGTCGCTCGGCGCGTTCCTCGAACACGTCAGCCTCGTCATGGATAACGAGGCTTCGGCGGAGGAGCCGAAGGTCACGATCATGACGATCCACGCCGCAAAGGGGCTGGAGTTCGACACGGTGTTCTGCGTCGGCTGGGAGGAAGGGCTGTTCCCCTCGCAACGCTCGCTCGACGAGGGCGGCACCGCCAGCCTCGAGGAGGAGCGCCGCCTCGCCTATGTCGCGATCACCCGGGCGCGGCGGCTGGCGGTGGTGTTCCATGCCGCCAACCGGCGCATCTATGGCCAGTGGAATTCGTCGCTGCCCTCGCGCTTCGTCGACGAACTGCCACCCGAGCATATCGAGGCCGAGACGACGATGGCGGGCGGCGAGAGCCTGTGGCGCGCCAACTGGAGCGAGCGCGCCGACCCGTTCGCCGACGTATCGCGCGGCACCGGCCGGGGTCCGGGCTGGCAGCGGGCGGCGGCGCAGGGATCGACCTTCACCCCCGCCCCGTCGCGCGTGGTGGAAGCGCGGGCGAGCGCGGTGAGCCTCGGCAACAAGGGGCGCGGCGATCTGGCAAAGGGGCAGCGCGTGTTCCACCAGAAGTTCGGCTATGGCGCGATCGCGCTGATCGAGGGCAACAAGCTGGAGGTCGAATTCGACACGGCGGGGCGCAAGCGGGTGATCGACACCTTCGTCACCGCCGCATGAACCGATTGATTTTTCAGCCAGATTGAACCGAAGCTTAACGCAGGTGAGCGGATTGGCCAATCCATAGGCGTATACTGAAATCGTGGACAACCGACAGGAGGCCACGATGAACGACCGCAATGACTGCAGCTATTACCGCGCCCGTGCCGAGGAGGCGCAAGCACGCGCGCGCGCCGCGACCCTGCCCGAAGTGCGTCGGGTGCATAGCGAGATGGCGGAACGCTACGCCGCCCTGCAACGCGAAGCGGAGCGGGAATCGCGCCTGGCGCAGACGCATCCGATGCTCGGCATCGTCCACCCCGGTTAGCACGGGCGGAACGCGCCGCGGTTCGGACCGTTTTCCGCTCGATCCGAACCGAGAGGATGTTTCCATGCCCTATGTAAAGACGCGCGACGGCACCAACCTGTTCGTCAAGGATTGGGGACAGGGCCGCCCGGTCGTGCTGATCCATGGCTGGCCGCTGTCGGCCGACAGCTGGGACCCGCAGGCCTATGCGCTGGCCGACGCCGGATACCGCGTCATCGCCTATGACCGGCGCGGCTTCGGGCGCTCCGACCAGCCGTGGTCGGGCTATGACTATGATACGCTGTCGGACGATCTGGCCGACGTGATGCAGGAAACCGGCGTCAGCGACGATGCCGCGCTCGTCGGTTTCTCGATGGGCGGCGGCGAAGTGGCACGGTACTTCGCGCGCCATGGCGGCAAGGGCGTCTCGCAGGCCGCGTTCATCGGATCGGTCGTGCCCTATATGCTCAAGACCGACGACAATCGCGACGGCGTCGCGCAGGACCAGCTTCAGGAGATCGCCGACAACATCAAGGCGGATCGCCCGAAGTTCTTCCGCACCTTCTTCGACCAGTTCTACGGCGTCGGCTTCATCACCAGCCCGGTGAGCGAGGAGACGCTCGACCTGTCGTGGAACACGGCGATGCTGGCGGGGCTGAAGCCGACGCTGGCCTGTGCCGAGTCGTTCGGGACGACCGACTTCCGCCCCGACCTGCCGTCGATCACCGTGCCGACGCTCATCATCCACGGTACGGCCGACCAGACCGTGCCGATCGATGCGACCGGCCGCGCGCTGCACAAGGCGCTGCCGCAGTCGGACCTGATCGAATATGACGGCGCGCCGCACGGCCTGTTCGCGACCGAAAGCGACCGGTTGACCGCGGACCTGCTGGCGTTCCTCGGTCGGCGCTGATCGATCGCAGTCCCGTCGTCATTCCCGCGAAGGCGGGAATCCATAGACGCAGCCAACATTGCTCGACCGCGAACGGCAGCGTGTATGGACCCCCGCCTGCGCGGGGGTGACGATCGGGTGGTGATGGTAGCAAGCCCACCCCCAATACCCCCCAAGCCGATCTGCATTGCGCCCGGCTCCAAGCGGACCTAAGCCCCACCGATATGTCCGCCACCCCCCATCCCTTCGCGATCCCGGCATTTCGTGCCTATTTCCTCGCCAGGCTGTCGAACACGCTGGCACAGATTGCGATGGTCGTCGTCATCGGCTGGCAGGTGTACGACATCGCGCGCGGGACGATGACGATCAAGCAATCGGCGTTCCAGCTGGGGCTGATCGGTGTCGCCCAGTTCCTGCCGCTGCTGGTGCTGTCGCTGGTCGCGGGCTGGGTCGCCGACCGGATCGACCGGCGCTGGATCGCGCGCGGATCGGTGGCGCTGGAGGGCAGTTGCGCGCTGCTGCTGGCGTATCTGACCTATAGCGGCGGGATCAGCCTGCCGTGGCTGTTCTTCGTCGCCGCGCTGCTCGGCGTCGCACGCGCCTTTGCCGGTCCGGCGTTGCAGGCGCTCGCCCCCAATCTCGTCCCCGCCGCCGTGCTGCCGACCGCGATCGCGATGAGTTCGATCGCGTGGCAGGGCGGATCGGTGCTCGGGCCCGCGATGGGCGGCTATCTCTATGCCGCGGGGCATTACCTGCCCTATGCGGTGTCGGCGGCGCTGTTCCTGTTCGGCCTCGCCATGCTGTTTCTCATCCCGCCGATCCCGCGCGCGGTGATCGCGGGCAAGGCGAACCCGTGGCGGCAGATGCTCGACGGCCTCGCCTATGTCCGGCGCAACCGGCTGGTGTTCGGGGCGATCTCGCTCGATCTGTTCGCGGTGCTGCTGGGCGGGGCGACCGCGATGCTGCCGATCTATGCGCGCGATATCCTGAAGATCGGCGCGGACGGGCTCGGCCATCTGCGCGCCGCCCCGGCGCTGGGCGCGGTGGTGGTCGCCGCCGTGTTCGCGGTGAAGCCGTTGTCGCGGGAAGTCGGTGCCAAGATGCTGCTGGCGGTCATGGGGTTCGGCGCGGCGACTGCGTTGTTCGGCCTGTCCGCGCCGCTGCTCATCCCCGTGTTCGGGCAGGCGGCGATCGGCCATGATACCGCCCCCGCCGTGCTGCTGGCTCTCGCCGCGCTGTTCGTGGTGGGCGCGACCGACATGGTGTCGGTCTATGTCCGCCAGTCGCTGATCCAGCTCCATACCCCCGATGCGATGCGCGGGCGCGTGGGTGCCGTCTCCACGCTGTTCGTATCGGGATCGAACGAGCTGGGCGAGGCGCGCTCGGGCTTCCTCGCCGCGCTGGTCGGCCCGGTCGTCGCCGTCGCGGGCGGCGGCGTGCTGGCGATCGGCGTCACCATGCTGTGGTCGCGGCTGTTCCCCGAACTGCGTGCCGCGCGCAGCTTCACGCCCCCTTCCGACCTCGAAGTGATCCCAAAGGAGACGCAGCCATGAAGGCCGATACCATCCTGCAAACGATCGGGAATACGCCGCACGTCCGCATCCGGCGGCTGTTCGGCGATGCCGAGGTGTGGATCAAGTCCGAGCGCTCGAACCCCGGCGGTTCGATCAAGGACCGCATCGCCCTCGCCATGATCGAGGCGGCGGAAGCATCCGGCGAGTTGAAGCCCGGCGGCACGATCATCGAGCCGACCAGCGGCAACACCGGCGTCGGCCTCGCGATGGTCGCGGCGGTCAAGGGCTACAAGCTGGTCCTCGTGATGCCCGAAAGCATGAGCATCGAGCGCCGCCGCCTGATGCTGGCCTATGGCGCGTCGTTCGACCTGACCCCGCGCGAAAAGGGCATGAAGGGCGCGATCGAACGCGCGCATGAGCTGGCCGCGCAGACGCCCGGCGCATGGATTCCGCAGCAGTTCGAGAATCCGGCGAACATCGACGTCCACGTCCGCACCACCGCGCAGGAGATTTTGAACGACTTCGCCGACACGCCGATCGACGTCATCATCACCGGCGTCGGCACCGGCGGCCACATTACCGGCGTCGCCGAGACGCTCAAGCAGCACTGGCCCGACCTCAAGGTCTATGCGGTCGAGCCCGAACTCTCGCCGGTCATCTCGGGCGGACAGCCGGGGCCGCACCCGATCCAGGGGATCGGCGCGGGCTTCGTCCCTGCCAACCTGCACACTCAGGCGATCGACGGCGCGATCAAGGTCGATGCCGCCGTCGCCAAGGACATGGCCCGGCGCAGCGCGCGCGAGGAAGGGCTGCTGGTCGGCATCTCTTCGGGCGCGACGCTGGCGGCGATCCTGCAGAAGCTGCCCGACCTGCCCGACGGTACGCGGGTGCTCGGCTTCAACTACGACACCGGCGAACGGTACCTGTCGGTGCCCGATTTCCTGCCCGAACAGTGATCGATCCCGCCCGCCCCGTGCCGGCGGCCCCGGCGCGGGCGGGCGGCATCTCCACCGGTTCGCACCTGCTCGACGGGGTGCTCGTGGCGCTGTCGGCGGCGGCGGTCGCGCTGCCTGCGATCGTCGTCGACCGTGCGCCGCCGATCATGCCGCAGCCGAAGCGGGTCCGCGCGATGGCGCAAGCGGCACCGGTCGTACCGCCGGAAACCCTGCCGCCGGTCGAGCCGACCGCATTCCGCGAACTGCCGCCCGACGAGGCGCGCGCGTTCAACGCCGCGGTGCCGTTCGTCACCGGCCCCAATCCGGCGGCGCGGCCGTTCCGCTTTTCCGGCGATCTCGAGAACCGGACGCGGGCGACCGACTGCCTTGCCGCCGCCGTGCTGTATGAGGCGGGCGACGACGCCAGGGGACAGCGCGCGGTGGCGCAGGTCGTGCTCAACCGGCTGCGCCATCCCGCGTTCCCGAAAACGGTGTGCGGCGTGGTGTTCCAGGGATCGGAGCGCAGCACCGGCTGCCAGTTCACCTTCACCTGCGACGGCGCGCTCGCCCGCGCCTATCCGCAACCCTTCTGGGACCGGGCACGCAGCGTTGCCGCACAGGCGCTGGCGGGCAGCGTCTATGCCCCGGTCGGCTATGCGACCCATTACCACACCAACTGGGTCGTCCCCTATTGGCAGTCGAGCCTCGACAAGATCGCGGCGGTCGACACGCATCTGTTCTTCCGCTGGACCGGATGGTGGGGCACCCCGCCCGCCTTCCGCCGCACGCCCGAGAGCGTCGAGCCGCGCATCCTGCAACTCGCGCCGTACAGCGACGCGCACAAGCTGCCCGAGGTGCTGGCGGTCGAGCAGGAGGTCGCGGCGCTGCTGCCCGGCACCCTGACCGCCACCGGGCCGCTGCCGCAGCCGTCGGCGGACGATCCCGAAACCTTCCTCGTCACGCTGGACGGTGCATCGCATTCCGACGACTGGCCGCGCCTCGCCATGGCGGCGTGCGGCGAGCGGGCGCGGTGCAAGTTCCTCGGCTGGGCAGAGGCGACGCAGGTGCCGGTCAGCGCGGCGGCGGCGAACGCGCCCGCGGCGCTGGCGACGATGCGCTTCAGCTATCTGCGCGACCGCAGCGTGCCGTTCGAGCGGGCGCTGTGGAACTGCCAGCAGGTACCCCGCCCCCCGGCACAGTGCATGCGTCGCGCGGCATCCCCGCCCGGCCCGGTCGCGACCCCGGCGGTCCGGCTGCGGATGGAGCCCGCCGCGCCCCTGTCGGGCGTGCGGCGCAAGGGGGAACCGGCGGCGCAACCGACACCGGGCGCGACGCCCAAGGCAGGCGAGTAGCGCTCCATCCAAACGGTTTGGTCCATGTGCCAAACCGTTCGTGTCGAGCACAGTCGAGATACCATGCGCAGCGTACGCGGCACGTCCCTCGACTTCGCTCGGGACGAACGGGGAGCGCTGGTCCGGATCGATGGAAGCGCGGCCTAGGCCGGATCGACATTCAGGATTCCCAAACGACGTGAAGGCTGATTCATAGGCGCCCGTGTCGAGACGCGGAGCAGGTGATGGGGATCAAGCGGTACGAGCTGAGCGAGGCGCAATGGTTGCGGATTGCATCGCTGGTTCCGGGCAAGACGGCTGATCCCGGCCGGACAGGCGCGGATAACCGCCTGTTCGTGAACGGATGTTTGTGGGTGCTGCGCTCTGGCGCGCATTGGTGCGATCTGCCGGAACGCTACGGCAAGTGGAAGACGGTGCATCGGCGTTTCAGCCGCTGGTGCCATGCCGGCGTCTGGGAGCGGGTGTTCGAGGCGCTGACGGCGGATCGCGACAACCAGTATCTGATGATCGACAGCACGATCGTTCGCGCCCATCAGCAGGCGGCGACCGGAAAAGGGGGGCCAAGGATCAGGCGCTGGGGCGTTCCCGAGGTGGACTGACCACCAAGATCCACATGCTTGCCGACACATTTGGTCGGCCCTTGCGGTTCCGCATCACGCCCGGGCAGGCCAGCGACATCGCCTCGGCATCCAGCCTGCTCGAAGGTCAGCGTGGCAATGCGGTACTCGCCGATAAGGCGTATGACAGCAATGACTTGCGCGACCAGATCGCAGGCATGGACGCCGAGGCGGTGATCCCGTCCAAGCGAAACCGCAGGATCGCCATCCCGCACGATGCCGGCATCTACAAGCATCGCAACCAGATCGAGCGATCCTTCGGCCGCCTCAAGCACTTCCGTCGCTTCGCGACACGCTACGACCGCCGCACCATCCACTTCACCGGCTTCGTCCACCTCGCCGCCGCCATGATCTGGCTACGATGAATGTCGATCCGGCCTAGCGTCCGCCCGCAGCACCCCGCACCAGCGCCGCCGCCAGCGCATCGGCATCCTCGACCGCCAGATCGACCACATCGGGCCGCGCCATGCCGCTGGCCCCCGCCGTGCCGACCCGGACGGTCGCGATGCCGAGCAGCCGTTGCAACGGGGTGCGGACCACCGACACCGCCTGAATGCGGTGGAGCGGCACGATCCACGCCTGCCTGGCGAGCACCCCGCGCATCACCTGCAACGTATCGCCGACGATCGCATAGCGATGCCGCCGCCGCGCCATCAGCGCGAGCGCGACCGGGATCGGCACCAGCACCAGCGCCAGTGCGATCAGCGGCAGGAAGAAACTCGCGATCAGGATCGCCACCAGCGGCACCCCGCCGCGCAACACCCCGGCGCGCACGACATGGCCGAACGCCACGGGCCGCAGCGGCAACGGATCGAAGCGCGGATAGCCCGCCTCCGCCAGCAGCGCCGCGACTTCGCCGTCGCGCGCGAACGGGGCGATCGCCTGCCGCCCGCCGACATCGTCGCTGCCGCCCAGCGTCTGGAACCGCAGCGACGACCAGCCGAACCGCCCGCTCACCATCCCCCGCTCGATCAGCGCCAGCTGCACCCGGCGCAGCGCCACCACCACCTCGGTCCGGGTCAGCAGCCCGCGCACGCGACGCAGCCGGTCGCCCTCGCGCTCCAGCCGGAAACCATGCTCCACCAGCAGCGTACGGACGATCCCGCTCGCCGCGCCCAGCGCCAGCGCGACGACAAAGGCCATGGCGGCGAACAACGGGGTCGCCAGCGCCATCGCCTGCCCCCGCGCGACCCCGGCGATATCGCGCACCTCGCCCCAGTCGAACCCGATCACGTCGCCGATCTGGTTGAGCGCGGCGAACAGCACGCCGACCCAGACCAGCGAGAAGCCGAACGCGCCCATCGTCAGCACCCGCGCGGGCGGCATCGCGAAGATCACGCGCTTCGCCGACGGGGTCGGGACGGCTTCCGCCGCCGCCACGCCCGCCTGCCCGCCCTGCCGCAGCACGCCGCGCAGCCGCGCCGCCTCCGCCAGCGTCACGCTGTCGAGCGTCGCCTCGTCCGCCTCGCCGCCGCCGGTTTCCACCTTCACCTTGGCGAGGCCGAAGACTCGGGCGAGCGGCCCCTGCTCGATCGACACGTCCTGGATCCGGTCGAACGGGATCGAGCGGCGCTTGCGCTGGACCAGCCCCTCGGCGATCGTCAGCTCGCCCGCGCCGATGGTATAGCTGAACTGGCGCCAGCGCAGGAACGTGCCGATCCCCATCACCGCGCCCCATATGCCGAGGATCGCCAGTGCCACCCACGTCTTGCCGCGCGACAGCGCGGCGAACATGGCGACGAGACCGGCGACCTGCTTGGGTGCCTGGGCCACGATCCGCAGCACGATCGTGCCGGGATGGAGCCTGCGCGTGTCGGGCGTGCTCACCACGGCGACGCCTCGATCGCGGCGCGGATGCGGTCGCGCACCGCTTCGGCCCGGTCGCGCGCAAGGCCGGGCACGACCACCTTCGCATGCTCGGTACCCGCGGTATGCAGCACCAGCGTGGCGACGCCGCACATCCGCTCGACCGGCCCCTGCGTCAGGTCGATGTGCTGCACCCGCGCGACCGGCACGATGGTATGGACCCGCACCCACCAGCCGTGCGCGACATGCAGTTCGGCATCGGTCAGCGCGAAGCGCCAATGGGCATAGCGTCGCGGCGGGGCGACGATCGCGAGCCACAGCCCCAGCGCCACCGCGACCGCCAGCACGATGCCGTTGGGCAGGTCGGTGCGGTAGAATACCGTCTCCACGCCCAGCGCGACGACCAGCAGCACGACGGCGGTGATCGTTCCCTTCCAGCGCAGCACGCGCAGGAACCGGGGGTCGAGCGGGCTGAGCGGCGTGGGTGTATCGTCCATGCCGGTGTGATAGGCAGGCACCACGCCGCGCTCAAGCGAAACCCGCCCCCCCGACGCCCGCCCCCTTGTGCCGCGCTCCAACCGGGGCCATAGCGCCGGGCATTCCACTCCACGCAAACGGGTCAGGCTTCTCCCATGAAACTCCGCATCGTCGTGACGCTCAAGAACGGCGTACTCGATCCGCAGGGCAAGGCGATCGAACATGCGCTCGGCACCCTCGGCTTCTCGGGCGTGGCCGAGGCGCGGGTCGGCAAGCTGATCGAGCTGGACGTCGCCGACGACACCGACGACGCGACGATCGACGCGATGTGCCGCAAGCTGCTCGCCAATACCGTCATCGAGAACTACCGGGTCGAACGCGCATGAAGACCGCCGTCATCGTCTTTCCCGGCTCCAACTGCGATCGCGACATCGCCGTCGCGCTGGAGGCCGTGACCGGCACCGCGCCGGTGATGGTGTGGCACCGCGACAGCGACCTGCCTGCCGACATCGGCCTCGTCGCCGTGCCCGGCGGCTTCTCCTACGGCGACTATCTGCGCTCCGGCGCGATCGCCGCGCGGTCGCCGGTGATGCAGTCGGTCGTCGAGCGTGCGGGCAAGGGGCTGCCGGTGCTGGGCATCTGCAACGGCTTCCAGATCCTGACCGAGGCGGGGCTGCTGCCGGGCGCGCTGATGCGCAACCGCGGGCTGGCGTTCGTGTGCCGCGACGTGGCGCTGAAGGTCGGCGATACCCGCTCGGCCTTTACCAGCGGCTATCGCGCGGGCGACACGATCCGCGTGCCGGTGGCGCATCACGACGGCAATTACGTCGCCGACGAAGCGACGCTCGACCGGATCGAGGGCGAGGGCCAGGTCGCGTTCCGCTATGCCGAACCGGTCAACGGATCGGCGCGCGACATCGCGGGGGTGGTCAATGCGTCGGGCAACGTGCTCGGCATGATGCCCCACCCCGAACGCCGGATCGAGGCGGCGCACGGCGGCAAGGACGGTCGCGCGCTGTTCGAGGGGCTGCTGGCGACGATCGGCGCCTGAGCCGGATCAGGCGAAGGGCGAGAAGTCGGTGTCGGCGTCGAACACGTCGACACCCTCGCGCCGCTTGAGCCAGCCGACCACCGCATAGGTCACCGGGGTCAGCACGACCTCCCACGTCACCTTCATCGCCCAGTTGGTGACCATGACGGTCAGCACCTGCTGCGTCGACCAGACGCCCAGAAACGCGAGCGGATAGAAGATCGCGCTGTCGACCGCCTGCCCCACCACCGTCGATCCGATGGTGCGGCTCCACAACGCCCGCCCGCCGGTCCACACCTTCATCCGCGCCAGGACATAGGCGTTGACGAACTCCCCCGCCCAGAAGGCGGCGATCGAGGCGAAGACGATGCGCGGCACCTGCCCGAACACCGTCTCGTACGCGCCCTGCCCGTTCCAGCCGGGCGCGGGCGGCATCGCGACCACCGCGGCGGCCATGAACGCCATGAACAGCAGCGCCGCGAACCCGACCCAGATGCACCGCCGCGCAAGGCCATAGCCATAGACTTCGGTCAGCACGTCGCCGAGCACATAGGAGATGGGAAAGAACAGGATGCCCGCGCCGAACACGAACGGCGTCGCCCCGACCTCGATCATCGCGACCTTGCCCGCGCCGATGACGTTGGAGAGCAGCAGGATCGCGACGAACGCCGCCATCACCACGTCGAAATGGCGGAAGCTTCCCGCACCCCGCCTGCCTGCCTCGACCCGTCGCGGCCGTTCCTGATCGCCGTGCTGCATGGCGGCAGTATGATTGCGGTTCCGCTTTCCCGCAACTCGCGCTAACACGCCTGCGGGCACCCGTAGCTCAGCTGGATAGAGCAAGGAGCTTCTACCTCCTTGGTCGGGGGTTCGAATCCCTCCGGGTGCGCCATTTGCTGGAAGACGCTGATCTTCGGCCGTTATCTGCTGCATGGTCGGAACAGCGACGGGCACTGGCTTGTCCTTGCCTCGCGCTGTTCGTCATCCGGACGCCGCCCATCGCTTCGCAAATGCCGAGAAGATGTTGGAGTCCCGAATTCAGCACCTTGCGAAAAGGCTCGGCGGTCAACTGTTCCGAAGAAGCTGAAGCAAGTTGAGCTTCTGCGATTGTTCCGTATCATCCGCTGTCGGGAAATGGTTCGGGGGCGGTGTGGCGGTCGATTTGGGAGCGGTGGAGCAGCTCGCCACCGATCAGGCGTCGCTCAAGGCCGCTGCCGGACTGGCGAAGCCGGGGAAATGGTCGGGCGTCGGCATCAGCGATGACGCGGTGCTGATCTGGGGCGAATGTGCCGGATCGGGAGCCAGTCCCTATCGCGTGATGGCCGACCTTCGCGACAGGGGAAGCAAGTGTACCTGCCCATCGCGCAAATTTCCGTGCAAACATGCCCTCGCCCTGTTCTGGTTGAGGGCGGAGGCGATCGTCCCTTTCGCCGTCGCGGAACCACCGGAATGGGTGAGCGAATGGCTGGCGCGTCGGCGCTCGACCGGCGCTGCACCCAAGGCGGCGAAGCCGGCGGGGGACAAGGATCTGGAGGCCGCCCGTTCCGCCGGACCCGAGCCCGTCGACGATGCCAAGGCCGCGGCGCGACGTGACGCGGCCAACGCCAAACGGACGGAAGACACCGGGCGCCTGATCCTCGACGCGCTGAACGCGCTGGAGCAATGGGTCAGCGATCAGCTTCGTCTGGGGCTTGGCGGTTTCGTCGATGATGTGACGGCACGCTGTCGCCGGATCGCGGCGCGGTTGGTCGACGGCAAAGCCGCCGCGCTGGCGGGCCATGTCGATGAGATGCCCGCGCGGCTACTGGCCTTGCCCGGTGGCGACAGAGTGCGCGGAGCGACGGTGGAACTGGCGCGACTGGTGCTGCTCGCCCGCGCGTTTCGGGCCGACCCGCGCGATCCCGAACTGCGCCGCGTCGTCGCTTCGGCCGAGAATCGCGAGACGCTGCTCGCCGATCCGGCACCACCACGGGTAACCGCCGCGTGGGAAGTGCTTGCGGAGCGGGTTCATACGCGCCGCGACGGACTGGTCTCGCAGACGACCTGGCTGCTCAACCTGACCACCGGGCCGCGCTTTGCGATGCTGCTCGATTTCTTTCCGCCCAGTGCCGGGCGCCGTAACGCCGCCTTCACCCCGGGCGAGCAGTTCGTCGGCGAACTGCTGTTCTATCCGGGGCGGGTGCCCCTGCGCGCCCTGCTGATCCAGCGGGACGCGGCGCTCGTCGACGGGGCGCCGCTCGACTGGCCCCCGCCGGATACGTCGTTGGAGGAGGCGCTGACCGCACCGCTGCTGGCGGAACCTTGGGCGACCGAACGACCGGTCCTGCTTCCACCCGGACGGATCGGCTTCGATCGCGCCGGTCGATCCTGGTGGCAACCGGACGGCGGAGGGTCACCATTGCCGCTAGCGGAGGATGCCGAGGGGCTTGCCACCGGAACCGAGCTGACCCGCACGGCCGCCTTGTGGTCGGGCAACCGGCTGGAGATGCTGGCGATGCGGACGCCGTGGGGGCGAATCGGCCATGGCTGACGCAATCCTCGATGCGCTCGGCCCGGTGCTGACGCGCTGGACCATGGGCGGCAGCGCGGCCCCTCATGCCCCCGCCGTCTGGCGCGATGCGCTGGACACCGATGCGCGTGAGGGGGAATTGCGGCTGCTGGCGCTGTCCGGCCAGTTGCTCGGCACGCTCGCGATTGCGCAGCCGTTGGGTGAGGTTCGTCCACGTGGCGACATTCCGGCGCTGGCCCAGCCGCCGCTTCCCGACAGGTTCCGGCCGCGTGCGCGGCGCCTGCTTCAGCAGATGCGCGATGCGCAGATGCGCCGTCATCTGCTCGATTTCGTCGACGCGCGCGGCTGGACGCTGCATCCGGGCGACTGGATGCCCCGCCCCGATGAGGACGTGCCCGCCATCTATGCGGCATGGCAGGACTGGGCCACGGCGCAGCGGTCGGCATTGGTGGCCCCCGAGGCGCTGAGCATGGAGAACTGGGATGATTTCGCTCCCGCCGCGCGGCATGCGGCGTTCGCCGCGTTACGGACGCAGGATCCCGCACAGGCAAGCCTTTTGCTCTCGGACAAGATCGCCGGTGAACCCGCCGATCGCCGCGTGCGCCTGCTCGAGATGCTGGCCACGGGGCTGTCCGATGCCGACCGGCCGCTATTGGAACGGCTGACCGGCGACCGGGCTTCGCGGGTCAAGGGGCTGGCCGTCGCGCTGCTGGCGCGTCTGGGGCAGGGCGGGAGCGGCGATGCGGACGGCGTGGAACTCGCGGCCTTCTTCACCATCCAGACCAAGGGCCTGTTGCGGCGCACCCGCGTCGTCGTCGCGGACGCGCTGAAGACCCCCGCGCAGCGGAATCGTCGCGCCACCTTGTTCCAGACGCTGTCGTTCGACGGGTTCGCGCAGGCGCTCGGCCTCTCCTCGACGGACCTGATCGCTGGCTGGCCGTGGGGTCAGGATCTGCCCGGCGATCATCAGCTGGTGGCGATGGCGGCGCGCTCCGCCAGCGATACGATCGTCGACATGGTCGCCGACGCGGCCAGCGCGGCCAGCACGATCGACGCCCATACGCTGGTCGAGCTGTCGGCACGCCTGGCTCCGTCCGCGCGCCGCCGGGCCGCGACACGGCTGCTGGGCGCGCAGGATGCCAGCTTCGTAATGGCGCTGGCGATCGCCGGGGGCGATGGCGGGATCGATGAAGCGATCCGCACTGCCGCAGGCACGGCGCTGCTCGGCGCGCTGGCATCGGACAACGCGAGGTCCGGCGATCAGGCCGATGCGTTACTGGCGCTCGGCCTGATCGCCTCGCGCAGCGCGGCGCGGCAGGCGCTCGACCAACTGGCCGCGGCGGGGCTGGCGGCCTCCGATCCGCGGCTGGACATGCTGCGGCTCAACGCCGCGCTCGACAACAGGAGACCGACCGAATGAGCGAGAAGCTGCGCCTGCCCGCCGAGGACATCTATGCCGGGGAGCTTGCCGCGCTCGCTGCGGACGATGCCGATCGTCGCCCCCCCGGCTGGGCGCTGTCGCCCAGGCGCGTCGTCACCTATCTGATGGGCGGCATCGCCCCCGACGGCACCGCGATCACGCCAAAATATGTCGGCGACCGGCGGCTGATCGAGACCGCGGTGGCGACGCTCGCCACCGACCGGGCGCTGCTGCTGCTCGGCGTGCCGGGAACCGCCAAGTCGTGGGTGTCCGAACATCTGTCGGCGGCGATCACCGGCGATTCGACGATGGTGATCCAGTGCACCGCCGGGACCGACGAAAACCAGGTTCGCTATGGCTGGAACTATGCCCAACTGCTCGCCCATGGTCCCAGCCGGGAGGCGCTGGTCCCGACCCCGCTGATGCGCGCGATGGAGTCGGGCAAGCTGTGCCGCATGGAGGAGCTGACCCGGATGGGATCGGACGTGCAGGACACGTTGATCACCGTCCTGTCCGAAAAGATGATGCCGATTCCCGAGCTGAACGGCGCCGTCTATGCGCAACGCGGGTTCAACATCATCGCCACCGCCAACAACCGCGACAAGGGCGTCAACGAACTCAGTTCGGCGCTCAAGCGGCGGTTCAACGTCGTCGTCCTGCCGCTGCCTGACAGCGCGGACAAGGAGGTGGCGATCATCGTCAAGCGGGTCGGCGAAATGGCGCATAGCCTCGACCTGCCAGCGCCCAAGAACGTCGCCGAGGAAGTGGCGCGGGTCGTCGCGATCTTCCGCGAACTGCGCTCCGGGTCGACCGAGGACGGCAAGGTCGCGTTGAAATCCCCCTCGGGCGGCCTGTCCACCGCCGAGGCGATCGGCGTGATGGTCGGCGGGATCAGCCAGGCGACCTTCTTCAACGACGGGCGGCTGACGCCCGACATGCTGGCCGCCAACATGATCGGCGCGGTGGTCAAGGATCCGGTTCAGGACAAGGCGGTGCTGGGCGAATATATGGAAACCGTGCTCAAGAAGCGCCGCGGGTTCGAGGGCTATTACGCCGCGCTGACCGGGCTGATCTGACGCGATGGCGGCCGAGGTATCGCTGTTCGGCGTGCGTCATCACGGCCCCGGTTCGGCGCGCCGTCTGGTGGAAGCGCTCGACGCGCTCCGGCCGGTGACGGTGCTGATCGAGGGACCGGCGGACGCCTCGCATCTGTTGCCGATGCTCGCCGATCCGGGGATGGCGACGCCGGTCGCGCTGCTCACCTATGCCGAGGACGATCCCGCCCACGCCAGCTTCTTCCCCTTTGCGGACTATTCGCCCGAATATCAGGCGGTGCGCTGGGCGGTGGCGCACGGCGCCGGGGTGCGCTTCATCGACCTTCCGGCTTCCGATCGACTTGGAGAGCGGCCCGGCGAACACCAGGGCACCGGGACCGGCGAAGAGTCCGGGGTCGCCGCCGACGATGATCCGATCGCCCGCGATCCGATCGGCGCGCTGGCCATGGCGGCGGGCTATGACGATGGCGAATCCTGGTGGGCCGACGTCATCGAGGAGAACCCCGCCTCGGCATCGGTGTTCGCGGCGGTGGCCGACGCCATGGCCGCGCTGCGCAGCGAAGCCGGTTCCCCGTCCGGCCGGGAGGCGGCGCGGGAAGCGCATATGCGTATCGAAATCGCGCGCGCCGCCAGGGAGAGCGACGGCCCGGTCGCCGTGGTCTGCGGCGCATGGCATGTTCCCGCGCTCGCCGCCAAGGGCAGCCTCTCCGCCGACCGCGCCCTGCTCAAGGGGCGCCCCAGGGCGAAGACGAAGGCGACCTGGGCGCCATGGACCGCGCCCCGTCTCGCCCGGGCGAGCGGCTATGGCGCCGGCGTCGTCGTCCCGGGATGGTGTGACCATCTCTGGGACACGCGCCAGGCCGGTGATCGCGACGCGATCTGGCTCGCCCGCATCGCGCGGGTGATGCGTGAACATGGTCACTTCGTTTCCACCGCGTCGGTGATCGAGGCGCAGCGGCTGGGCCATGCGCTGGCCGCCTTGCGCGCGCGGCCGCATCCCGGCTTCGAGGAACTGCGCGAGGCGGCGATCGCCTGCCTGTGCCAGGGCGAAGGTGCGATATGGGACGACATCGCCGCCGAATTGCTGATCGGGTCGGCGGTCGGCGTAATTCCCGCCGACACGCCGCTGGCCCCGCTGCTGGAGGATCTGCAACGCCAGCAAAAGGCCACGCGGCTGAAACCCGAAGCGCTGGAACGCGCACTGACGCTCGACCTGCGCAGCGACAGCGGGCTGGCACGCTCGACGCTGCTGCATCGGCTCGACGCGCTCGGCGTGCCCTGGGGTCGTCTGGCCGATGCCGGGCGCAGCCGCGGCACGTTCCGCGAGAATTGGGTTCTGGCCTGGCAGCCCGAATTTGCCGTTCAACTGGTCGAGAACCTCGTCCATGGCTCGACCATCGCCGAAGCCGCCGACGGGCGGCTGACCGAGGCGATGCGGGGGGAAACCGATCTCGGCGCGCTGGCGGAGCTGGTGCGCGGGGCGATGATCGCCGACCTGCCGCGCGCGACCCGGACCGGCATTGCGCTGCTCGAAGACAGGGCTGCGCTCACCAGCGACGGTCAGGCGCTGCTCGCCGCCCTGCCGCCCATGGCCGACATCCTGCGCTATGGCGAAGCACGGAGCGGGACGGTCGAGCATCTTGTCGGGCTGATGCCCCGGATCGTGGTGCAGGCGGCGCTGGCCTTCCCCTATGCCGCGCGCAACCTCGACGCCGAAGCCGCCGGCGCGCTGCGCGGTGCGGTCGTGGCGGCGGAACGGGCGATCCAATTGGCAGAGCTGGCGCCGGACGTGATCGCGACCTGGCACGAGGCTTTGCACAAGCTGCTCGACGACAAGCAGACGACCCGCCTGATCGCCGGGTCCGCCGCGCGCCTGCTCTACGAGGCTGAGGAACTGTCTGCCGACGAAGCCGCCGCGCTGCTCGCCCGGATGCTGTCGCCCGGGACCCAGGTCGCCGAGGCCGCAGGCTATTTCGAAGGCTTTCTGGAGGGCGCGGGACAACGGCTGATCCACGACGCGGCCTTGCGCGAGGCGGTCGATGCCTGGCTGGCGACGTTGGCGGAGGAGGCCTTCGTCGCCCATCTGCCGCTGTTTCGGCGGGTGTTCTCGGCCCTCGACCGCAACGAGCGTCGCCGGCTGATGGATGCGGCTATCGGGCGATCCGGCGGCGGCGCACGTGGCTATCGACTGCTGCCGGGTGCCGCCGCGATCTGGCCAGCGCACGAAACTCGCGTGATTGCGCTGATGACGGGGGTGCGGCCATGAACGAGGATCAACGCGGACGCCGCTGGACGCTGGCACTGGGTGTCGAGGGTGCCGACGACGAGGGCTTCGCGCTATCCGAAAGCGATCGCCGCATGTCGCGAGCCTTGTCCGCGCTCTACGGCGACGGCGAGGAGGAGAAGAAAGGGCGCGGCGGCCTTGGCGGTTCGGTGCCGCAGGTCGCCAGATGGCTGGGCGACATTCGCGACTTCTTCCCCGCGTCCGTCGTCCAGGTGATCCAGCAGGACGCCTTCCACCGCAAGGGTCTGCGCCAGATGCTGCTCGAGCCGGAGTTCCTGGCCACGGTCGAGGCGGACGTGAACCTGGTCGCCGATCTGGTCGCCTTGCGCGCAGTGATGCCGGAAAAGACCAGGGAGACGGCGCGCGTCGTGATCGCGAAGGTGGTCGCGGCGCTGCTGGCCCGGCTGGAGGCGCGCACCGCGGACGCGATCCGCGGCGCGCTCGATCGTTCGCGGCGGACCAGCCGGCCGCGTTTCGCCGACATCGACTGGCCGCGCACCATCCGCGCCAATCTCGGCCAGTATCAGCCCAAGCATCGCACGGTGGTGCCCGAACGCCTGATCGGCTTCATGCGCCAGCAGCGGCGCATCGTCGATCTGGACGAGGTGATCCTGTGCGTGGACCAGTCTGGGTCGATGGCCAGTTCGGTGGTCTATGCCTCGATCTTCGCGGCGGTCATGGCGTCGCTGCCGGTGGTGGCGACCAGGCTCGTCTGCTTCGACACCGCGATCGTCGATCTGACCGGGGAACTGGCCGATCCGGTCGAGGTGCTGTTCGGTGTGCAACTGGGCGGTGGCACCGACATCAACCGGGCGGTCGCCTATTGCGAGGGCCGGATCGAGCGGCCCGGTAAGGCGCATCTGATCCTCATCACCGACCTTTACGAAGGCGGCGATGCCGAGGCGTTGGTCGACCGGCTCGCACGCATGGCGGTGTCGGGCGTCAACGTCGTCGTGCTGCTTGCGCTCACCGACACGGGGCGACCGTCCTATGATCCGCGTCTTTCGGCGCGGGTGGCATCGCTGGGCATTCCGGTGTTCGCCTGCACGCCCGACCAGTTTCCCGAACTGATGGCGACGGCCCTTCGCCACGAGGACATCCATGGCTGGGCGGCCGATCGCGATATCAAGCTGGTTCGCTCCGATGCATGAGGCGACTCGATCGGCCAGATAGCTGACGTCACGCCGTTCTTCGCACCGAGATTAGCCAACGATCCGAGTGCCCATCGCTTTCACCTCGGGCGCGCCACGACCTTCGCCGATCCGCACGGCAACGCACCTAGAGCGTGATGACGTGGTGTTGACCCGTCGTGATTGTCCTGAGCCGTTCGTCGGCGAGGAGCGGCGCGCAGCGCGGGCTGGTAGCCCATGCAAGCGGCGCGACGACGTCCGGCGGGCGGCTCAGGACAAC
>NZ_JBDZDK010000019.1:0-79367 GCF_040049155.1 Sphingomonas silueang | reverse complement strand
CCAGGGTCGCCGGCGACTGGCCCGCCACCCGCTGGGACGAGCTGATGCCGTGGAACTGGGTGCCCCAGACAGATCAGCCAACAGCCCAAGCCGCATAAACTGCGGTCCTCACGCCACGCTTACTGGCCAAAGCCATCGCCTATGGCACCAAACGCTGGCCAGCGCTGTGCCGCTTCCTGGGTGACGGGCGTCTGGAGATCGACAACAACATCGCGGAGCGGGCCCTGCGCGGCGTCGCCGTGGGAAGGCGCAACTGGCTGTTCGCGGGTTCGCGCGCAGGCGGCGAGCGAGCCGCCGCCATCTACACCGTCATCCAGACCTGCAAGGCCAACGGCGTCGACCCGCAGGCCTATATCGCCGATGTCATCGCCAGGGTCGCCGGCGACTGGCCCGCCACCCGCTGGGACGAGCTGATGCCGTGGAACTGGGTGCCCCAGACAGATCAGCCAACAGCCCAAGCCGCATAAACTGCGGTCCTCACGCCACGCTTACTATATACCTGCATTGGGACGGGGAGGGCGAGAGAGGGAGCCTCTGACAATAGCGACATTAGGTGACGATAGGTCGCGAAGGTCGCTCGGCCCCGAATTTCCGCACACTATAAAACGCGCGGGCCGCCTCTGATAAAACAGAGCGGAAACAGAGCGCCGTCCCGACGCGGGTCGCTGTTTTAACAGCGCGGTAACAGCGTGGGGGTGTCCTCAAATCTGAGGGCGTCGAATAACCGAACGCTAATGCGCGCGCGATAGGTATAGGGTTTGTCGCCCGATCTGGCGGGAGCCTCGACCCGTAAAATACGGGCGGTTTGCGGACGCTGCCCCCTGCAAAGTGCAGGCGATCTAGAGGCGGCGGGCATGAGAAAACTTGACATTGCGCGCGCCGATCGCGCTGCCCGCCTGTTGGGAAATGTTGGGATTGCCGACGCGATCACAGCGACCCGCGATGTTGACATTTGTTGACATGTGGACCCCGCAAAACCCAACACCGGAACCGTACAAAACATGACATGCCGGACCTGTTTTTACAGGCGGTAACAGGCGGCGCGGGGTTCCGGGACCAGTACGCGCAGGCGCGCGCGATAGGTAAGGGGTAGCACGCGCAGCGGTGCGCGCGCGTGAGGCATGGGCATGACCCCCACCCCCAGGCCGAAAGGTGTTGCCGTCATGGCAATGCCCCATCGCCTATGCTTTGTCCCGACGTGCGACGTAGCAGGGCGACGTTCGTCCGATCGTGCGACATACGACCCGTGTCGCATCGTGTGACATGGGGAGCGACCGGAACCTGTGTCCGCGCTGGCGACATAGGTTAACAGGGGAGTGACGACGAATTTCGTCGTCGCTTCCCCGGCGAGCGAACTAATCTCCCGCCTCGTTTCATAACTCAGAATATAACCGCGCCCTCTGTCGGCGGGGCAGCGAATCCACCCCCTGCCTTTCCCTCACTTCTGACGGAAAGATCGGCAGAAAACTGCGGCTGGGACCGGGCGAACCGTTCCGACGAAATTCGTCGGATCAACAGGGGTATCATTAATACATACCCCCTTCGCCGGGCGGGACCGCCAGCCGTCCGTTATTCGGACGCTTGTAGCCAGCCCGACGAAATTCGTCCGCTTGGTAGGAGTGTAGCTACTGCCGATACCCCTTGCTCGTTTGGCTCACCAATTTTGGTGTTTCATACGGTGGGATACCCCCTCAACAGTAATGATACCCCCCCCTGTGCGGGCTGCGCGGCCTGCGGCTCGGGCTGAAGCCTGCCGTTCGGCACGCGGCCTGCCGGACGCCCTATGTCGAACATAGACCGTGCGAGGTTTGCGCCACCGTGGCACGTCCCCCAATGGGGGCAGTCCCACCAACGGTGTTCATGCAATACCCTCCAACGGAGGCGTTTCATTTTCCCCGGTTCTGGGGAAAAGCGCATGCCCTCAAATTGAGGATGTGCGACCGGGCGATCGTACAGCGCCCGGGGGGTGTCCCCAAATTTGGGGAGAGGTCGCCCGTTAAAATAACGGTGAAAAACGGGTGCGGCCCCGATCGCGGCCAACGGAAAGGGCGACGCCAACCTGTGACGCCGCCCTTGGGTACACTACCCTGCAGTTAGGCGGCGATGCGATAAGTTACTGAAAGAATCAAATCACCATTCTGGCCCGCATTGAGGGGAGCACCATTGGCAATATTGTAGAATGCAATAGTCGGTGCGCCTGCTCCGAGAACAGCAGTGGGAACGATACCGGAGAACGAGTTTCCGTTGTAGCCAATTGTGACGGCTGCATCCGGGCCAAGGTTGACATTCGGAAGGCTGACAATCAAGGGACCGCTTGCTGTTTGGCCATTCCAACTCATCCTGATATCAACTTTAACCTGATTGCCTTGCCTATGTGCTTCGCCAGCAATGGAAAATATCGGAATGCCTGACACAGTTGGTATGACCGCATATGTGTGTGACTTGGACACCCGTTGCCCAGTGTTATCGTTCAGGAAGCCGATCGCATCGGTATAGGAGAACCCGAGCTTATCGTTAAGCAACAGTGCTCCTTCATGCGATCCACCGTGGATAGAAACTAGGACGTTTGCGAAGCTGTCGCGTCTACTATTTGCACCCAACAAATTGGTTTGCCTTCCTACTAGTCCAAGGAATTGCGTCTCGTTGATCGAGATAGTGCTATATGCATTAATGTCAAAATACGCTGGTACGTTTGCATCGACTGAAATGAATTGACTGGCATCGATCTTCAATGCGCGGACAGACTGCTGAGGATCATAGCTCTGCGACCATAGCGCTGCGCCGCGTGTCGGATTTGCATATATGTATCCCGCTAGAATCTCGATATAATTCAAACATCCTTGCGCAAATTCTATCCCAGTCGTCCAGCAACTATCTATGACGCCGTTCTGGGCACCGAAACGCAGATAGCAATCAGACAGGATGCAATTGCGGAGAATATTTAATCCGCCGCTTTGCGTTGCATCGATTCCACACGAGGAAGCTGATATATCTTTGGTCCTAACAGTCACGTTTGTAGGGTATGTATCATTCAAGTTGATGAAATTAACGTGCAGAGGTGCAGTTCCGCCAGAGATGATGATGTTTTCGATAATGTTCTGTGTAGATGGTCCAGTGGATATCTTCCATTCGCAATCCCATGCCTGTACGGGGGTATTTTCAGTTATAATATTGAAGTCACGGAATGTGATACCTGCTAGCGACCAGGACTTTAATAACGTGCCCGTCGTGCCGGGTTTCGCGATAAGCGTCGATCCGCTACGAGTTGATCCAATTAACCCTGCCGGCGATGACGACTGTCCACCCGAAGTAGATTGCGATCCAAAAGACAAATTCCCAGTAAGATAATGGCCGTCTGGCAACTCTACTGTACGGCCACCGTTGGTTGCCTGGTTGAAGCATTCCTGAAGCGCGGCGGTCACGTCCACCGTAGCAGCGCGGCTTCGCACGTCGTTCTGCTGCGCGTGACTCATAAATTCAAATGGTGACAAGTTGCGATCAAGCTGCTTTGCAAACAGAGTACGAGGTTTGGTTTCCGCCACCGGTTCTTGATAGCTGATGGAATGACTGGTTTGTCGAACCCATGCGCCTGCTGTCAACGACTGGGCATCGGACTTCACAACGTTGACATCGTCGGCCTTTCCGGTGTAGTCACCTGCCGTCCACGTCCACAGAACCCCGACGTAGACGATGCTCACCTTACTAGTCGCCGCAGCTTTCAGTTCCGCAAGGGTGGTGACGGTAGTGGTGGTGATCGTAGCCATTCCCATTCTCCTGCCGCGAATCGGCAAGACAGAACAAACATAGAACAACCTTTGTAGGACAGCGGTTTGTTCATGCGCGCTGCGAAGGGTATAAGGCGTCATGCCCCAACGCCCATTCCGCCAGAGCGACATAACGAAGGCCATTAAGGCCATGCACGCGGCTGGGGTGCAGGTTCACAGCGTCATCATCGAACCAGACGGGCGGATCATCGTTTCCACCGACAAGGCGGACGTGCCGGTCGTCAACAAGCCCAACCCGTGGGACGCGATCTTTGAGGGTGGACGGTAGAGCACCCGCTGGGATTGTCTTACCCTTTCAGCGTAGCCCGCTTGAACTCGGGTGGAAGTTCATCGTTCGCCTGCCAATGCGAGGTATCTAGATCAGGCTCGTCCCCAGCGTCGGGTTCGACTCCGGACACTATGTCGTCCGCGTCAATAAGGATTGAAGGCGGGGCTTCAAAAAACCCTGTAATGTGGCCTTCACCCGTGTAGCCTATCCAGCCGTTCCCTCGTATCTCGGTGTAGCGGCCGCCGACCGCCCCAATGATGACGATGCGCGCATTTTCAAGCGTGGCGGAGTCTGAGCCTTGACCTGCTGGCTCATCGAATGCCGCAGTGTATGCGAGCGTTGGGATACGTTCACCGTTAGCCGTCGCAACACTTGGGCTACGGCCTTCGACAAATTGCAAGTTCCTCGTCTCGACAATCGCACCCCCGCCGGCAAAGGTAGCTACGATCTTCGCCCTGCCGATCGGGTAAGTGGTGAACATTTCCTCCCACCGTTCCGGCCGCGTCGACCGGGCAGCTCGGGTTCGTGGGGTGTCGGCCCCCGCGACGATCACTAGCCAGCGCGACCCGTTCGACGTGCGCCGCGAGAACCGCGCCGATCGGCAGGACGCCCGCGCCGCTGCCGGTGATGAGCGCGCCGCCCGCCGTGAGGATCGCGCCATCGACCAGATTGAGCGAACGAACGAGATCGAACGGCGGAAGCTCGGGAACACCCGGTTCGACAACATCACTAGCCTGCGCAAGGAGTTTGACGACCGCAAGGAGGTCCAGAACTTCAAGACGGTGTTGCCGATGATCGCCGGGGCGCTGCGGATCGCGAACAACCCGAATGCGACCGGCGCGAACGATCTGGATTTGATCTACACCTTCGGCAAAGTGATGGACCCCGGTTCCGTGGTTCGGGAGGGTGAGCTGGCGCTGGCATCCAATACCGGCAGCTTCGCGCAGAACCTTGAAGCCGCAATCCAGAAAATCAAGTCGGGCGAGAAGCTGCCCCCGGAGGTACGCCGCAACCTCGCCGAAGCCATGCGCCGCCGGGGTGTCGAGTTCTCACGCGCCTACAACCAGACGCGGCAGGACTATGCGGGCCTTGCCGAGCGTAACGGGTTCGCGTCGCAGGACGTGATTGGCCGTCATCCCGCCATTCCCTACCAGCAGGCCGAAGCCGACTTCACCAAACGGCAGTTCCGCAATCTGGACGGATCGCCGGGGCCTGCGCCCATTGGCATGACGAACACCGGTGGCGGTGCTACGCCCCCCATCGGTCCGCAGGGTCATTCCTTCTCCCCGGCCAACGTCATCGACTTCGCGGCTGGCCTGAGCGGCGGCAAGTACACGTTCATTGAAGGCGGCGGGCTGGCCTACAACGGCAAGGAGGTGCCGGTGTCGGACACGATCGCGAACAGCGAGCCGTACCGCGAAGCCTACCGTGCGCAGTTCGGCAGCTACCCGCCGCTTGCCGTGGACGTGAAGGCGGGCGAACTTACGCCCGGTGCGCAGACGGTGCTGGATCGCCAGCGCGACACGTTTGGCGGCGGTGTGGACGCTTTGGTTCGCGGCGCTGCCGACACGCTGAGCGTTGGGCTGGCCGATCCCTTCGCGGCGGCGATGAACACCCTGACTGGCGGCGGCTCGTTCGCCGACAACCTGTTGCGCGAGCGCGGTATCAGCGCGGCGGACGAACGGGTCAATCCGGGCCTTCGGCTGACAGGACAGGTAGCGGGCGGCATAGCTCCGGTGGCAGGCGCGTACCGCGTAGGCGCGGCGGCGCTCCCCTCCCGCCCCCTGTTGGGGGCTGCGGCAGCGGACACCGGCTATGGCGCGATCTACGGGGCGGCATCGAACGACAAGGACCGGTTGACAGGGGCCGCGATCGGCGGTGCCACGGCGCTGGCAGGCAACCAGTTCGGGCAGCGCGTGCTTGCTCCGGCCTTCCGGGGCTTGGCCGCAACCGACGTGGCACAGCAAATCCGGCGCGGGTTTTCAGCGGCGCTGGATCGGCCCATCGCGCCGCCGCCTGTTCGTCCGTCCCCGATCGACAACGCCATTGGCCGCAGCGCAGACCCGAACGTCGAGGCGATCCGCACGAACCTTGACGATGCGATCCGGCTGGGGCTTCCCATGTCGCTAGCCGACGCTTCGCCGCAGTTGCGGACGCTGGCCGGAAGCGCCGTCCGTCGCTCGCCCGACGCTCGGGCCTTCGCGGAACAGGCGCTGACGCCTCGGGCGCACAGCCAAGGCGCGCGGGCCATTCAGGGCATCAACCGCGACTTTGGCCCTTCGGTGAACATGCGCGACGAACGCGAGGGCATCATCAACGCAGGCCGGGCTGCATCCGCCCCGCTGTACGACCAAGCCTATACCGCGCCGATCGTCTCCACGCCCGAGCTGGACGCGGTATTGAACACCCCGTTCGGGCGCGACGCCATCGGACGTGCGCGGGCGATTGCCGCGAACGAGCGCCGCGATCCGACCGGCGCAGGCTTCGCGCTGGACGCACAGGGAAACCCTGTCCTGAACCCGGTCCGTATCGATCTGTACCAGCGGCAGGCCGAAGCGCGGACCGCGTTCGACGCAGCACAGGAAGCGCACAGGGTGGCGCTGCGGACCAGTGGCGCGAATACCGATGCGACGCGCCGTGCGCTGATGGCGGCGCGCGAGGCGCGGCAGATCGCCGACCAGGCGCTCGCATCGGCCCCGGCCGCTGGGACCGCCGCAACCCAGCGCGGCTACAGCACGCAGACGCTCGACTATGCCAAGCGCGGCATGGACGACATTATCGAGGCCGAGCGCGACAAGACGACGGGTCGCCTGAACCTGAACGAAGCGGGCCGCGCACAGAATGGTGTGCGCAGCCAGTTGCTGGCGGAAATGGACCGCTACAACCCGTTCTACCGCGATGCCCGTTCAACCTATCAGGGGTATGCGCGGCAGGCGGACGCGCTGACGCAGGGCTATGACGCGACCAGCCCACGCGTAGGCGTTGACGACCTGAACACGATGACCGGACGGCTTGGGCCAGCCGAACAGGCACGGTTCGGGCAGGGTTACCGCACCGGCCTTGTCGAGCGAATCGAAGGCCAGAAGTTCACCGGCGACCCATACAAGGCGGTTGCTGGCGGGATCGATCAACAGGCCAAGCTGCGCGCTCTGTACCCGGAGGGAACGCCCAATTTCCTGCGGCAGAGCGAGTTGGAGCGTCAGATGGGTCTTACCAACTATGAGGCGCTCGGCGGTTCACCGACCGCAGGCCGGGCGCAGGCCGATCGGCTGCTAGACCCGTCGTTCGGGGTTCAGGCGCTGGCCGAAACCGGGTTGAGCGTGGCAACCGGCGTGCCGCCGATTGGCGCGATGGCGGGAGTTGCCCGGCGCGGGCTTGCCGACCGGTTTCAGTTCGGCATGGGTCAGAAGAAGGCTACGGCGCTGGCACCACGCCTGCTGGAGCCGAACCCCACGCAGGCGCTCAACGAACTTGATGGGCTGATGCAGGCGCGCGAGGTGTACGACCGCTACAAGCGCCGGACCGGGGGCTTGGCGGGCATGTTCGGTTCGTCACTTTCGTTTCCGCTTATCGGGGTCGAATAGGTCGGGGTGCTTCAATGCCATCCAGACGCTAACGATGGCGCTAGCGATCCCGATAGCGATCATGCCGCTTGTCATGCCGAGTCCCTTTCTTGTGCGGAACGGGATGCGGCGTGGCGGCGGCGCGGTCAATGGGCGGTGATCGTCGCGCGGGCTTCGGCTTGCGGCAACGGTCGTTCGGTCGCATCAAATGCGGCATGGGACCGCTCCACTACCTGCCCCTTGCCGCAGTCGTAATATCGACCATAAGCCTTGGCGTCTCGGCGCTGGCGTTCCGCTACGCTCGGATGAAGCATTTAGCGGCATATCCCTATGTCGAGGCGAGGCGGGGCAACCGCGAAGTCAAGCACGCCGTACACTGGTCGTTGCTCGGCCCCGAAGCCGCTGACTGGTCCGTCGTCAAGGTGTCGGGTGGGCGCTTCTATCAGGTAAGAACGACCTTGGACGGGCACGGCGGCGAAGTTCACAAGCCCGACACCGCCGCCCCGTTAGCGGCGAAGCTGTTGCGCCCCGACTCGCCGATCATGACGGAGCGGCACGACAAGCCGATGACGATCCGCTTTCATCTGCGATCAAAGGCGAACGCGGCTATACAGGTGGTTCGAGAGGTCCAGGTTCCGGCGCGGCCTTGATCGGCCTTGATCGGCGAAACAGCACGCCGTGCTTACCCGGTGATTGCCAGCCTCAACAGTCGCCCTCCCCGCCCCGCCGAAACCCCAGCATTTCCGCGCCTCACAGCCCGAACGATACCTAAAATCTGGTTTTCCGCTACCTGCGGGTCGAACCGGAACCTGCCGCCGCCTGATTCAAAGTTGACCGTGCCGAAATAATCCGTCCTAGAATGGCCTATTCGGGCGGGGTGCTGCGGAATGGCGATATACGAGACGTTGCGCACGAAGCTGCGCGATCGCAGCCTGGGCGAGATCGCCCGGCTGACGGTGGTGAACCTCGGTGCGGGGCTGGTTGCGCTGACCCCGGGGGCACGGCGACAGCGGCGGGCGGAGCGGGCGTTCGACCGGCGCTGGGGCACCGACACCGCGACCGAGGTGAGCGTGCGTGGCCTCGGCTTCACCGGCGCGCAGCTCGAACAATGCCATCGCTACAGCGCCAGCACCGAGGAGATGCTGCGCCCGGCGATCGAGCGGCTGGGCATCGACCCCGCCGACTGGCACTTCGTCGATTACGGCGCGGGCAAGGGGCGGGCGATGATGATCGCACTGCAACTGGGCTTCGGGCGGGTGACGGGCGTCGAACTGTCCGCCGCGCTGTGCGCCGTCGCCCGCGACAACCTCGACCGCTTCCGTGCCCAGAACGCCGACGACGCCGAGGTGGCGGTGGTCGAGGGCGACGCGACCGCATTCCGCCCGCAGGGGCCGCGCCTCCTCGCCTATTTCTACAACCCGTTCGGCGCGCAGATCATGGTCGAGGTGCGCCACATGCTCGAATCGGTGCGCAACGCCGGGGGAGAGGGGCTGCACGTCGTCTATGCCAATCCCGAATATGGGCAGGTGTTCGAGGCGCCGGGCTGGCGCACGGTCGCGGCGGTGACGGGGGTATCGGTCTTCACCTATCGCGGCTGACGACGCGGCTTCATACCGCCACCGGCTGTGCGACACGCCCGCCCCCGCCGAAGATGCGCAGGTAGCGGGCAATATCCTCCGGCGCGCCGGTCGCCTTGGCCGGATTGTCCGACAGCTTCACCGCGCCTCGACCGTTCGCCTCGACCACCTTGCACACCAGCGAGATCGGCGTCAGCGCATCGCCGCCCAGCGGATCGCAGCCGCGGAAGTCGTTGGTCAGGTTGGTGCCCCAGCCGAAGCTCATCCGCACCCGGCCATGGAAATGGCGATAGGTGCGGGTGATGCTGTCGACGTCCATCCCGTCCGAAAAGATCAGCAGCTTGGTGCGCGGATCGACGCCCTGCGCCTGCCACCACGCGAGGATCTGCTCGCCCCCCTCGATCGGGGGCATGCTGTCCGGGCGGAAGCCGGTCCAGTCGGCCAGCCACGACGGGGCGTCGCGCAGGAAGGCGGTGGTGCCGAACGCATCGGGCAGCGCGATCAGCAGGTTGCCGCCATAATGCCGTCGCCATTCCTCCAGCACACGATAGGGGGCGGCGGCGATTCCCGCATCGTCGTCGGCCAGCGCCGCCTCGACCATCGGCAGTTCATGGGCGTTGGTCCCGATCGCCTCCAGCCCCGCCTGCATCGCCAGCAGCACGTTCGACGTGCCGATGAACCGCTCGCCCAGCCCCTCCTGCAACGCCTCGACGCACCAGCGCTGCCACAGGAAGCCGTGCCGCCGCCGCGTGCCGAAGTCGGACAGGACGAGGTCGGGCAGCGCGCGCAGCCGCTCCACCTTGTCCCACAGCCGCGCCTTGGCCCGCGCATAGGTCACGTCCAGCGCGAAGCGGCCATGGTTCTTCAGCGCCGAGCGCGCGCGCAGTTCGTTGAGGATGGTGAGCGCCGGGATTTCCCACAGCGAGGTTTCCGCCCATGGCCCGGCGAAGCGCAGTTCATACTGGCCGTCGCGGACCGACAGGTCGTATTCGGGCAGGCGGAACCGGGCGAGCCAGTCGATGAAATCCGGCGCGAACATCCGCTCCACGCCATAGAAGCTGTTGCCCGCCAGCCAGATCAGCTCCTGTTTCGAGAAGGCGACGGTGCGGGCATGGTCGAGTTGCGCGCGCAACTCGCCCTCGTCGATCACCTCGGCCAGCCGGACCCTGGTGGAGCGGTTGAGCACGGCGAAGGTGGCATGGACGTCCGGGCGCACCGCGCGGATCATCTGCACCATCAGCAGCTTGTAGAAATCGGTGTCGAGCAGGCTGCGCACGACGGGATCGAGCCGCCAGCCGTGGTTCCATACCCGGGTCGCGATATCGGTCATCACCATCATGTCACTCCTTGGTCGTGGCGCGGTAGCGCGCGGCGGGGCGGAAGGCGGTTCCCGATTCATGGGTGCCGGTGGGCGCGATCCGCCCGCTGTCGAGCATGCGGCGGCGGAACGCGGGCTTGTTCAGCGCCCGGCCCAGCACCGCCTCGTGCACCGCCTGCAATTCGCGCAGGGTGAAGTCGTCCCCGAGCAGCCCGAACGCTTCCGCGTCGATGTCACGCCGCAACCGCCGCAGCGCGGTGCCGAGGATCGCGGCATGATCGAAGGCGAGCGGCGGAAGGCCGTCGCCCCCCGCTCCGTCGAGCGCGACGAACGCACGGTCGGCATCGGTCGGCACCGCCGCCAGCATCGCGGGCGACAGCAGCGCGCGATAGGCGACGCTGACGATCCGCATCCGGGGATCGCGATCGACCGCGCCGAAGCAGTGGAGTTGTTCGACGGCGGCGGCGATGCCGGTCCGCGCCGCCAGTATCCGGCGCGCCGCGTCGTCCAGCGACTCGGCGATCCCGACGAACCCGCCCGGCAACGCCCAATGCCCCGCGAACGGCGGCCGGTCGCGCCGCGACAGCAGCGCCGCGGGACGCCCCTGCACGATTCCCAGCACGACGATATCGACCGCGACCGACGGCCGGTCGTAGCGCGCAGGATCATAGGTCGCGAGGAAATCGGCGTCGTCCATCGGTCACGTCCTTCGATCCGCTTTACATATATCCGTCATGCATCTATGTCGAGCGGGAAGCGGAACGGAGCATGGCGATGGCGGACCTCATCCTTGTCGTGGACACCCAGGCGGACTTCATGCTGGCGGACGGCGCGCTGCCGGTTCCCGGCGCCGATGCCGTGGTCGCCCCGTTGCGTGCGTGGCTGGGCGCGCGCGCCGCGGCGGATACGGCGGCGGTGCTGTTCACCTTCGACACCCATGATGCCGATACCTATCCCGACAGCGCCGAGGCGAAGCTCTTCCCGATCCATTG
Source organism: Sphingomonas silueang (assembly GCF_040049155.1). Classification (NCBI taxonomy): domain Bacteria; kingdom Pseudomonadati; phylum Pseudomonadota; class Alphaproteobacteria; order Sphingomonadales; family Sphingomonadaceae; genus Sphingomonas; species Sphingomonas silueang. The sequence goes on along the minus strand of NZ_JBDZDK010000019.1, from coordinate 67,864 downwards.
CGTGCGGGACACGCCCGGCTGGCGCAATCTGCTGGGCTGTGCCGCCGTGCCGCCCGGCGTGCGCTGCGCGACGATCGAGAAGGGCGTGTTCGACATGTGGGCGGAGGACGGGCTGATGGTGCACGAGCCCGACCGGACCGTCCCGCGCGAAACATGGTTCGCCGAATTGCGCGACGCGGGCGTCGACCATGCGATCGTCGTCGGGGTCGCCGCGGACTATTGCGTGGCGCAGGCGATCGCCGGGCTGGTCGCGCGCGGCTTCCGCGTCACCGTGCCGCGCGCCCTCACCCGCGGCATCACCCGCGCGATCGACCGGGTGGTTTCGGATGATTTCAACGACATGCCGGTCGCCGTCGTCGATCTTCCCACGCCCGTACGCATCGACACTTCGCCATGGTCATAACCGTTTGATGTGATATGGCTGGGGTTGGTCGGCCCCGTCGCGTGGCATCGGGGCCAGGCGCGGAACTGAGGTCCTTGATGTCGCATATCCTCGTTGCCGACGATCACCCGATGTGCGCGACCGCGCTCGCCATGGCCGCGCGGGTCGTCGACCCGGCGGTCGCGATCGACAGCGCGACGACGCTGGCGGAGGCGGAGGGGTTCGCGCGCGGCGCGCGGCACGATCTGATCCTGCTCGACCTGATGCTGCCCGACGTGCAGGGTTTCGCGGGCCTCGCCCTGTTGCGCGCGGTCCGGCCGGAAGCCCCGATCGCGATCGTCTCCGGGCGGGAAGACCCGGCGGTGATCGCGCAGTCGATCGCGCTGGGTGCGGCGGGCTTCGTGCCCAAATCCTCGCCGATCGACCAGATGGTGGCGGCGATCCGCACCCTGCTGGACGGCGCACGCTGGCTGCCCGCGGGCGTCGATATCGGCGCGCACGACGACCGCCGGGTCGAGGTCGCGCAGCGCATGGGCACGCTGTCGATCGCGCAGCTCCGCGTGCTGCGGGCGATCGCGAACGGGCATCAGAACAAGCAGATCGCCTATGACCTGCAACTCGCCGAACCGACGGTGAAGTCGCACCTGTCGGCCATCTTCCGCAAGCTGGGAGTCAGCAACCGGACGCAGGCGGTATTGGCGCTCCAGGCCTTCGACGCCGAGGATTAGGATCTGATCCACTGACGTAGGAGCGGTACCGGCCTGATCCAGCTTGGCTGAATCAGCCTCTCACGAACCCCTCAGCCCATCACGGCACGGGCGGCGCGGACGACCGCTTCGGCGCTGCGATCCACCTCGTCCAGTTGCCTGCTGTCGATCGTGCCCTTCTCGATCGCGTGGAGCGCACCCGCGAGCCGGTTCGCGCCGACGCTCGCCGCCGCACCGCGCAGGGCATGCGCCTCGCTGCGGGCGAGGTCGTCGCGACCCTGCGCCGCCAGCGCGCGCAGGCGCGAGGGTATCCGCTGCGCATCCTCGATCAGCAGCGCAAGCAGCGTGTCCCGCCCGGTCGCGCCGAGCGTCTCGCCCAGCATCCGTATCCGGTCGCGATCGAGCGCCCGCCGTTCCTCCGCCGATCCGGACGCGGCGACCGCTTCCGCGCTCGCGCCGTCGATCGCCGCGCCGAGCGCCGCGATATCGACCGGCTTGGCCAGCACGCCGTTCATCCCCGCCGCCAGCACCGCCGCGCGGCGTTCGGCGGAAAGATCCGCGGTCAGCGCAAAGATCGGCACATGCGCCCCCGCCCCGCCCCATGCCCGGATCGCCCGGGTGGCGGCGATGCCGTCCATCACCGGCATCTGTACGTCCATCAGCACGATATCGATCGGATGCCCCGCCGGGTCGGTGACATATTCCACCGCGCGCGCGCCGTTCTCCACCGCGACCACCACATGGCCGAGCCGCCGCACGACCTCGGCGATCAGATAGCGGTTGGTGTCGTTGTCCTCGGCGATCAGCACGGTCCGGGGCCGGCCCGGCGGCGGCGCGACCGGTGCCTCGACCGGTGCGACCGCCTCGACGGTCGGGAGCGGCAGGGTGAACCAGAAGCGCGACCCCTCGCCCGGACGGCTGTCGACGCCGATCGTCCCGCCCATCGATTCGACCAGCATCCGGCTGATGCTGAGGCCGAGACCGGTCCCGCCATAGCTGCGCGTGGTGGAGGCATCGGCCTGGACGAACGGCTCGAAGATCGCCTCCAGCCGATCGTCGCGGATGCCGACGCCGGTATCGGCCACGTCAAAGCACCACAGCCCGCCGCCGCTCGCCCCGGCGGTGACGCGCACCGATCCCGCGCGGGTGAACTTGATCGCATTGCCGACCAGATTGGTCAGCACCCGTTGCAGCCGTGCCGGATCGCCGGTCACGCGCCCCGCGCCGACTTGCGTCTCCAGCGCGATGCCGTGGGTCGCCGCGTCGGCGGCGAACATGCCCGCGACCGTCGCGATCAGTGCGGCGGGCTCGAAATCGATCGCTTCGGGCTCGCCCTGCCCCGCCTCCAGCTTGGAGAAGGTGAGCACGTCGTCGACGATGCTGGCGAGCGCCCGGCCCGCCTGTTCGAGCGAATCGAGATGACGCATCCGCTCGGTCCGCTCGGGCGTGTCGCGCAGCAGCTGCGCGGCGGCGAGGATCGCGGTCAGGGGCGTGCGGATCTCGTGGCTGATCGTCGCGGTGAAGGTGGCGCGGGCGGCCAGCGCCCGCTCGGCCTCCTCACGCGCGGCGCGGAGTTCGGCCATGGCGCTCACCTGCTCGGTCGTGTCCTGGAACACGCCGAAGACGCCGACGATCGCATCGCCCGCGCCGCGCTCCGCCTGTCCGCGCGACGTGACCCAGCGCACCGTCCCGTCGGGCCGCACCAGCCGCGCCTCGAACGCGAAGGCCCTCCCTTCCGCGAAGGCGGCATCGATCTCGGCACGCACCATGGCGCGATCGTCGGGGTGATAGAAGTCGATCGCGTCGCTGAGCGGCGGCGGGCTGTCCGCCGACAGGCCGTGGATGCGATAGACCTCGGGCGACCAGAACATCCGCCGCTCGGCGAGGTCGATCCGCCAGTGGCCGATCTGCGCCGCCGCCTCGGCGAGGCTCAACAGGCGCTGGCGTTCCTCCAGCTGGGCGATGGCTTCGACCGCGGCCTGTTCGGCGGCATGGCGCAGGCCGATGTCGCGGATGGTGGCGACGATCTCCCCGGCATGGCCGTCCTCGTCGGTGCGGCGGAACGCGCCCTCGAGCCAGACATAATGGCCGTCGCGATGCCGCTGGCGATAGCGGCGCACGACGCTGTTGCCGTGCTGGTCGAGCAGGTCGCACACTTCGCGCATCCCGGCGCGGTCGTCGGGATGCATGTGCTCGAACGAGTTCTGCCCGACCAGCACCTCGGGCGGGTAGCCGAGCAGCGGCAGCGATGCGGGCGAGGCATAGCGCCGCACCCCGTCGCGCCCGATACGCAGGATCAGGTCGGTCGAATGATCGGTCAGCAGCCGCAGCTCGCGCTCGGCGGCGCGCGCCTGCGCCAGCGCGCGCTGCCGGTGATAGAGCAAAGTCGCCACCGGAAAGGCGGTCAGGCTGATCGCCGACAGGAACAGCTGGAGGAACAGGATGCGATCGGCAAGGTCGGGGAAGTTGAGCGCGATCGGCCCGACGCCGCGCACCGTCAGCACGGTCGCCACCACTGCGATCGTCAGCGTCGAGAGCGCCGCGCCGAGAAAGCCGTAGCGAAAGGCGGCGAACACCCCCCATGGCATCAGCACGAACAGCAGCGGATAATCGGAGATCCCGAACACCGCCGCGGCGATCGCCCCGCCGACCAGCGGCAGGAGGACCAGTCCGGCGGACAGGCCGCGCCGCCGGTCGGGCAGGTCGCGCCGCGCCGCGCCCAGCGTGGGCACGACCGTCACCATCCCCATCACGCTGGCCGCGAACCAGCGCGCCGCCGTCGTCATCGACGGGGTGCCGTCGGTCATCTGCGCCAGCAATGCCGCCAGCAGCGTGCTGATCGCCGCACCCGCCGCCGCGGCCAGCAGGATGCGCAGATAGCCGTGCAGTTTCAGCGGATCGACCGCGAACCAGCGCAGCAGCGAGGCGACGACGACGATCTCGATCAGGTTGATCGCGGTGAAGCCGACGGCCAGCGGCCGGGCGACCGCGACGGCCCCGTTGGCGACCAGCAACGCCGCCGCCGTCACCGCCAGCCATACCGGCCAGCGTAGCGGCGGCTGGCGGATCAGCATCACCACCGCGACGGCGTTGACCGGCCAGATCAGCACCGCCCCCGCCATCACCGAGGCGAAGCTCAGCGTCGCGCCCGCCAGCAGCAGGATCGCAACGCCATAGCCCAGCATGGCGAGCGGCAGTCGTACGGGTCCGGGCGGGCTGAGCGGCATGACGCTCCATCGGCGTGGGCTGGGCGGGAATGCGCGGCGAACGACCGCCGATGTCGGGTGCAGCGCGCACCGTCATCCGCAATCGTGCCCGATCCCCTCGGCCACGGTGTTCGCATATTGTCGGCGACGCTCAATCGTCCAAAGGATGCAGCGCCGCAAGTCCTTGTTCAGAGGCGATCTTCAGTCGGCGGCGGCGACCGGCGCATGGCCGCTCGCCCGCCAGCGCGGAGCGATCCAGCGGCCCGCCCATGCGGGCAGGCCGGGGCGCAGGAACAGCCAGTCGCGGATCGCCGGGCCGGGCTCGGCCCCGGTCACGCGCTTGTAGCCGCTGTCGCCCGCGCCCCAGTCCACCCGGTCGATGCCGCGCGCCAGCGCCTCCGCCAGATTGCGGTAATAGAGCAGCTTGCCCGGCGAATGGCGGGCGAAGCGCGGGTCATAGCTGTTGGCGACGACATATTTCATCGTGCCCGCATCCAGATCGAACGAGAATGCGGCCGCCGTGCCGTCCACGCGCAGGATCGCCGCGCGAATCGTGGCGGCGATCGCCGGATCGCGCGCCGCCGCGCGCCAGAAGGCGCCGTGCCCGGTTGCGGTGAACTTGGCGTCGCGCCCGTCGGTCCGCGCACTGATCCAGCTTGCGCGTTCGATGTCGGCCAACGCCTCGAAGATGTCGGGCGTCCATGCCGCACCGGTGACGAACGTCCAGTCGAGCGCGCCTTCGGCGGCGAGCTGCTTTTCCTGATAGCGGATGCTCTTGGCGGTGGACGCGCGCGGCCATGGCCCGCCCGCCCGCAACGCCGCCATGTCGAGCACATAGCTCTCCGCGACATGGCGCGGAATGGCACGCCACCCTGCGCGCGCGGCGGCGGCAAGCAGCGCCACGACTGCCGGATCGTCGTCATGGACCGGCCCCAGCCGGAACCCCCGCACCGCCCGGCCCGCCGCCGCCAGCAGCGCATCGACGTCGCCCGCCGCGGCCTCCTGCGCCAGGGGCATGCTGCGGAACGGCCAGTAGCTCCCCGGCACCTGCGCGAGGCCCAGCACCTTCGGCCCCAGCGCGACCAGCGGCAGCGCGGCGACGGTCCGGTCGCCGCGCGCCACGACGACGGTGCGCGCCGCCCCGCCATAGGCTTCCAGCGCCGCCGCATACCAGTGCCGCCGCAGGAAGCGGCGTTCGGGCGGCGCGGCGTCGGCCGCCGCATCGATCGCGGCGGGCAGCCCGGCGACGGTGCGGGCGACGACGGGGGGACAAGCGGGCAAGGCCATGGCGCTCCTGTGACGTGCAAGTCTTGCCATAGGATGGACGGGACGCAACGCCCGTGTCTTTTCGGCGTCGCGTGCTTGCCCGCGTCGGGCGGGGGCGGCATAGCCGCATCCGTGGAATTTGAACCCGTCCTGTCGACCGTCGCCAAGACGATCCAGACCGCGATCGCGCCGGTCTTCCTGCTGGCCGGGATCGGGGCGATCCTGAACGTGATGGTCGGGCGGCTGGCGCGAATCGTCGACCGGGCGCGCGACCTAGAAAAGCTGCATCCCAGCTCGACCGGGCCGGAGCACGAACGCCATGTGTTCGAGCTGCGCCTGCTCGACCGGCGCATCCGCGTCATCAACCATGCGGTGTTTCTCGTCGTCCTGTCGGCGGTCGCCAACTGTACGGTGGTGGCGATGCTGTTCACCGCCGAACTGCTCGACCTGCGGCTCGGCAAGGCGGTGGCGATCGCCTTCGTCCTGTCGATGCTGTTGCTGATCGGCGGGCTGGTGTGGTTCCTGTTCGAGGTGCGCATGTCGGTGCACGCGATTCGGGTCCGCGCCGAGCTGCTCGAGCGCCAGCGGCAATGACCCCGCGCCGCGAACGCACGCTGCTCCAGGTCGCGGTCGCGCTCACCTGCCTGCTGCCGCTGGTCGCGGGCACGATCGGGATCGTTCGCGGCGCGGCATGGTTGCAGCCGTCGCCCGCGACCGACCTCGACAGCCATTTCCGCTATCTCTCCGGCCTGTTCCTCGTGATGGGGCTGGGGTTCGTCAGCTGCATCCCGCGGATCGACCGCAAGACCATGCGGATGCGCGTGCTGGGGCTGATGGTGTTCGCGGGCGGCCTCGCCCGGCTGTGGTCGTTGGCGGAGGTCGGGCTGCCCTCGACCGGCCACCTCGTCGGGCTGTGCGTCGAGCTGATCGTGGTGCCGCTGCTGCTCGGGTGGCAGACCCGCATCGCGCATTTGTGCCGGACCCGCTGAGCCACCCGGCGCCGCTTCAGCGCACACGTATTTTTTCTTCGACCGCAATTGCGCTCTTGCATTTTCGGGACATGGCGGAAGCCCGCGCGTCGGGCGATATCGGGGCCGCGTCCCGACCCCGGTTCCGTCGCGGCACAAATATTTAGCCGCTTGCGCCGCCGCCGGTTTCCTACAATTAGTAGGGCCGAAGGCGGGTCAGCCGCTACAACTGGTATTTCGTCCGAACGGACCCGATGCCGCGCCGTTGCGGCGCCACGGGACCGGACGGCTCGTCGCGGTACGTTCCCTTGGCCGGGGAACTGCCCGCACCGATCAAACGGGGACCGCGCGCCCCCACGAACACAAGAGGAACGGGAAGATGACCTTCGCCGATAGTCAGAACCCCCAGGCGGACGAACTGCAACTGGCCGATCCGGCCCCCGCCGCCGTGCCCGAGCGCACCAGCCGCACCGTCGACGCGCAACTCCACGCGGTGGAGGTCGATCATTCGCGCGACGCGCTGCTGACCGATTTCGGCAAGGATACGCTGAAGGACCGCTATCTCCTGCCCGGCGAATCGTACCAGGACCTGTTCGTCCGCGTCGCCTCCGCCTATGCCGACGATGCGGCGCATGCGCAGCGGCTGTACGACTATATCTCCAAGCTGTGGTTCATGCCCGCGACGCCGGTGCTGTCGAACGGCGGCACCGGGCGCGGGCTGCCGATCAGCTGCTATCTCAACTCGGTGCCCGACAGCCTCGAGGGGATCGTCGATACCTGGAACGAGAATGTGTGGCTGGCGTCGCGCGGCGGCGGCATCGGCACCTATTGGGGCAACGTCCGCGGCATCGGCGAGCCGGTGGGCCTGAACGGCAAGACCAGCGGCATCATCCCGTTCGTCCGCGTGATGGATTCGCTGACGCTCGCCATCTCGCAAGGCTCGCTGCGGCGCGGGTCGGCGGCGTGCTACCTCGACATCAGCCACCCCGAGATCGAGGAGTTCCTCGAAATCCGCAAGCCCTCGGGCGACTTCAACCGCAAGGCGCTGAACCTGCACCACGGCGTGCTGATCCCCGACGCCTTCATGGCGGCGGTGCGCGACGGCACCGAATGGGAACTGAAGAGCCCCAAGGACGGATCGGTCCGCGGCAAGGTGGATGCGCGCTCGCTGTTCCAGAAGCTGGTCGAAACCCGCCTCGCCACCGGCGAGCCGTACATCGTGTTCAGCGACCATGTGAACTCGACGATGCCCAAGCATCATCGCGACCTGGGCCTCAAGGTATCGACCTCGAACCTGTGCAGCGAGATCACGCTGCCGACGGGCAAGGATCACCTCGGCAACGATCGCACCGCCGTGTGCTGCCTCTCCTCGCTCAACCTCGAGACGTGGGACCAGTGGAACGGCGACAAGCGCTTCATCGAGGATGTGATGCGCTTCCTCGACAATGTGCTGACCGACTATATCGATCGCGCACCCGACGAGATGGCGCGGGCCCGCTATTCGGCGGAGCGGGAGCGCTCGGTGGGCCTCGGCGTCATGGGCTTCCACTCCTTCCTGCAGGCGCGCGGGCTGCCGTTCGAGGGGGCGATGGCCAAGGCGTGGAACCTGCGCATCTTCAAGCACATCAACACCCAGGTGAACGAAGCGTCGATGCAGCTGGCGGTCGAGCGCGGTCCCTGCCCCGACGCCGCCGACATGGGCGTGATGGAACGGTTCAGCTGCAAGATGGCGATCGCGCCGACCGCATCGATCAGCATCATCTGCGGCGGGACCAGCGCCTGCATCGAACCGATCCCGGCGAACATCTATACCCACAAGACGCTGTCGGGTTCGTGGTCGGTGAAGAACCCCTATCTCGAAAAGCTGCTGATCGCGAAGGCGAAGAACAGCGACGCGGTGTGGAACACCATCCTCGAACGCGGCGGTTCGGTGCAGCACCTCGACTTCCTGACCCAGGAGGAGAAGGACACGTTCAAGACCAGCTTCGAGATCGATCAGCGCTGGCTGCTGGAAATGGCGGGCGACCGGGCACCGTTCATCGATCAGGCGCAGTCGCTGAACCTGTTCATCCCGGCGGATGTCGAGAAGTGGGACCTGCTGATGCTCCACTTCCGCGCATGGGAGCTGGGCATCAAGTCGCTCTACTACCTGCGGTCGAAGTCGGTGCAGCGCGCCGGGTTCGCGGGCGGCGTGGAGGCGGACAATACCTCCGAACTCGCCAAGTTCGATCTGGGCGAGAGCACCGATTACGACGAGTGCCTCGCCTGCCAGTAATGGACCGGGCCGATCGTTCCGCCTGACAGGGGCGGAACGATCGGCTATCCCCGCAGCGTCCGGCAGGGGGCCGGGCGGCAGCGGAGCGAATCGTGAGCGAACCCCAACCACCCGTAGAAGCGGCCAGGCCGTTCATCAACGTCAGCCCGCGCTATCGCCTGAACCGCTTCCGCATGTTCCGCGGGATGCTGGAGGAACTGGCCAGGACCCGGTCGGTGGTGCGCGTGCTCGATATGGGCGGCTGGCCGGATTACTGGCAGGACATGCGCCCGCTGTGGCAGGATCTGCCGCTGCACCTGACGATCGTGAACATCGACATCACCGATCGCGACGATCCGCCCTATCATTCGCGCTACGGCAGCGCGCTCGACATGGCGGGCTATGCCGACAACAGCTTCGACATCGTCCATTCCAACAGCGTGATCGAACATGTCGGCCAATGGGTCGAGATGCAGGCGATGGCGCGCGAGGTGCGGCGGCTCGCCCCGCGCTATTTCGTGCAGACGCCCAATCTGTGGTTCCCCTATGAACCCCATTACCGCAGCCTGTTCCTGCACTGGTTCCCCGAACCGGTGCGCGCGGCGATGGTGCTGCGCAAGCGGCGCGGCTTCATCGAGGCGTCGAGCTACGACCAGGCGATGCGCGAGGTGCAGGACATCCACCTGCTGAGCGCGCGGCAGATGGCCGAACTCTTCCCCGACGCCCGGATCGAGCGCGAGAAGGTGGGGCCGTTCACCAAGTCGCTGATCGCGATCCGCTAAACACTCAGGCGAAACCGTGCTCCCGCGCAGGCGGTAGCCCGGAGCCGCGAACGTCGTCATCTGCTGCCCTGGCTCCCCGCCTCCGCGGGGATACGGCCTTGGTCGACCCAGGCAGGTTGCGCCCTACCGCTCCGCCCGGATCGCCAGCGCGGCGATCCCGCCCGCCACCGCGACGGCGGCGAGCGCGGCGAAGATCACCCCCAGCCCGACTCCCGGCGGCAATACCGCGGCGAGCAGCGGCGGCAGGCAGCCGGGCAGCGTGTTGGTGAGGTTCAACACCCCCAGATCGCGCCCGCGCGTGGCGGGGGACGGCAGCAACTGCATCGCCAGCGCGGTATGCAGCGCGAGGAACACCGACAGCCCCACGGTCGCGATGCCATAGCCGATCGCGACGCCGACGAACGATCCCGCCAGCGCCATCGCGCTCAGTCCGCCCGCGACGAGCAGCGTCGCGAGTCCCAGGAACGGCCGCCGCCCGCCGATCCGGTCCGACCAGCGCCCGGCAAGGATCGTCATCACCACCGCCACGCCCGTCACCACCGCCATGGCGCGGGCGACCGGCCCCGCCGCGTCGCCGCCGCCCTGCCAGCGATCGGCGAAATGGAAAAAGGCATAGGCGGTCATGCCGTTGCCCGCCGCCTGCATCGCGAGGCGCGCGCACCATGCGCGGATCAGGTCGCCACGCCCGATCGTCCGGCGAACCGGCTGCGCTGCGGACGGGGGCGCAGCGTCGCCCAGCGCCTGCTCGCGCGCGAACAGCACGAACGGCAGGATCATCGCCGCCGCCAGACCGACATTGGCGGCAAAGCGCGCCGCTTCCCCGGCGAACAGCGGCAGGGTGACGAACGACGCCGACAGCACCCCCACCGGATGCGAGATGCCGAGCAGCCCGCTCACCTGCCCCCTGGCGGCATCGGGCACCTCATCGGCCAGCACCGCGACCATCGGCGCGAACATCAGGTTCAGCGCGACCTGCCAGAAACCGACCGCAGCCAGCAGGGCCAACGGGGTGGTCGCGCGGTGGATCGCGGCAAAGGCGATCGCAAGGCCCGCCAGCCCGATCGCGATCGTCGGGCGCCGGCTGCCGCTGCGACGGCGCTGCACGTCGCTCAGCCAGCCCGCCGCGATATTGGCGATGCTGGCGACGAACACGCCGAACAGGACCACCTGCCCCAGCAGCGTCACGCGGTTGGCGGGGTCGATCGCCGCGACCTTCACCTGCAACAGGATGCTGACGAACGGCATGAACGCGACGAACAGCCCGCAATAGGCCAGCGTATACAGCGCCACCAGCCTGCGCGCCGGGGCGGCGGTCTGCCCGTTCAACGCCCCGCGATCCGGCGCAGCGCCGCGGTCAGCTGCGCGATGGTATAGGGTTTGTGCAGCAGCTCGAACCCGCGCGTCCCTTGCCGGGCGATCACGTCGCTGTAGCCGCTGGTCAGCAGCACCGGCAGCCGGGGATGGTCGGCGCGCAGCCGGGCGGCGAGTTCCAGCCCGTCGACGCGCGGCATCACCACGTCGGAAAACACGATGTCGAACCGGTCCGCCCCGGCGGCGATCACCTCCAGCGCGGCCTGTCCGTCGACGACATGGGTCGGCAGGAAGCCGTGCTGCTCCAGTGCCTGCGCCGTAGTGTGGCCGACGGCGGCATTGTCCTCGACCACCAGCACGCGCAGGCCCAGCCCGGCGAGATCGTCCGGCTCGGCGCGCGGCGTCGGCGCGGCAGCGGCGGGGGCATCGGCCTGCGGCAGATACAGGGTGAAGACGGTGTCGCCCGGCGTCCCCCGGACCCGCACCTCGCCGCCCGACTGTTTGGCGAAGCCGAACACCTGGCTCAGCCCCAGCCCGGTGCCCTTGCCCAGCCCCTTGGTCGTGAAGAAGGGCTCGAAGATGCGGCCGACCAGATCGTCGGCGATGCCCGATCCGGTGTCGGCGATGGCGACGGCGATATGCCGCCCGGCCTGCGCGGGCGCATGGCCGCTGGCGGGGATGCCGTCCACCTGCGCGACGGTGATGGTCAGCCGCCCCTCGCCCTGCATCGCGTCGCGGGCGTTGGCCGCCATGTTGACGATGGCGGTATCGAACTGGTTCGGATCGACATCGACGAAGGCAGGCCCGGCGCATGGCCGCACCTCCACCACGATGCGCGATCCGGCCAGCGTGCGGACGATATCCCCCAGCGCGGCGATGGCGGCGTTCGCGTCGAAGACGCTCGGCTGCAACGCCGATCGCCGGGCGAAGGCCAGCAGCTGCCCGGTCAGCCTCGCGGCGCGATCGACGGTGTCGCTGATCGCGGAGAGATAGCGTTCGCGCCGCGCGTCGGTCAGCGAAGGCTGGCGCAGCAGGTCGACCGAGGAGCGCACGATCGTCAGCAGATTGTTGAAATCGTGCGCGACACCGCCGGTCAGCTGACCGATCGCCTCCATCTTCTGGCTCTGGCGCAGCGCGTCCTGCGCCGTCACCAGCGCGTTGGTGCGATCGGCGACCTGCTCCTCCAGCGACGCGGCCAGCGCCTCCAGCTCGCGTTCGGCGCGGCGGCGCTCGGTTGCGGCGCGGGTGCGTTCGGCCACCTCACGCATGAACGCCACCTCGTCGTCGCGCCACGCGCGCGCCTCGCCGTGATTGGCATAGAGCAGCGCGACCAGTCCGCCATGTTCGGTCAGCGGCATGTTGATGAACGCGCGGGCGTTGATCGCCTCCAGCTGCGCCGCGGTATCGGCGGTGCGCGGGTCGGTGCGCGCGTCGGCGACGATCGCGGTCTCGCCGCGCTTCAGATCGTCGATATAGCTGCCGTAGTCGCGGAAATGGAGCGTCCCCGCGATCGTGGTGACGCCCGGCGCGTTCCAGTCGCGCTCGATCACGATCGTCTCCGCCGCGCGATCGACGAGGCCATAGCCGACGCGGTCGACCCCCAGTGCCTGACCGATGATCTGCGATGCGGCGACGCTCATCTCGACCGGGTCGTCGAGCAGGCGCAGCGTGTCGTTGAGGTCGGCCATCGCCGCGCGCATCTGCTCAAGGCGCTTGTAATCGGTGACGTCGATCGACACCCCCGCCAGCCGGACCACGCGCCCGGCATCGTCGCAGGTCGGCTGGCCGCGGCTGGCGATCCAGCGCCGGTCGCCCGCGGCGGTGCGGATGCGCACCTCGTTCTCGAACGGCTCGCCCGCGAAGCTGCGCTCGATCGCGGCGAGCAGGTCGGCGCGGTCGTCATCATGGACGATCGCGAGGATTTCGGCATGCGACGGGGGATAGTCCGCCGGAAAGCCGCAGTTGACGCGACAGATGTCGGAGGTGCGGAGCCGGCACGTCTCGCGCTCGAGCGACCAGGTGCCGAACCGCCCCGCCTCCAGCGCGAAGTGCATCTCGCGCTCGCGCTCCTCCTGTTCGCGGAACCGCCCGGCCAGTTCGGCCATCAGCGCGGCGTTGCTGGTCTCCAGTCCCTCCACCCGCTCGCGCTCCAGCGTCACATCCATCTGGCTGGCGAAGAAATAGGCGAGCTGCCCGTCCGCATCGGGCACCGGGGCCAGCAGCAGCCGGTTCCAGAACGGCGTACCGTCGCGGCGATAGTTGCGGATTTCGATCTCGATCGATTCGCGCCGGGCCACCGCGTCGCGGATGCGCGCGACCGTCGCGGAATCGGTATCCTCACCCTGAAGGAAGCGGCAGTTGCGCCCGATGATCTCGTCGCGAGTATAGCCGGTCAGGCGGCAGAAGGCGTCGTTGGCGAACACGACCGGATTGTCGTCCTGCCGCGGGTCGGTGATGATCATCGGCATGCGCGTGGCACGCACGGCGGCGACGAACGGGTCGGTCCCGCCGCCGGTCCCGGCGATCTCGTGCGCGATCCGGCGTTCGTCGCCGATCGCCGCGCCGCCCGCGTTGCCGCTATCGCTCAACTCGTCTCGCATCGCCACAGAAACGTGGTCCCCCCAACCGCCGTTCCTTGGCTCCTCATCCTTTCGGACGCAAGGCTCGGTGCGCAGCGGTCAGCGGCGAACGTCGAGCCCGCCGCCCAGGAAGGCGTCGATATCGGCCTGACGGAACAGGCTGGCGTCGCCCGGCAGCGAATGCTTGAGCGCCGCGACCGCGAGGCCCCAGCTTGCCGCCGTCGCCGCGTCCCGCCCCGACATCAGCGCGTGGAGCACGCCGCTGGCAAAGGCATCGCCGCCGCCGATGCGATCGACGATGCCCGACACCGCGACTTCCTGCGTCTGGACCGCGCCGGTGGGCGTATCGATCCGCGCCGACAGGCGGTTGCGATCGGCGTCATCGACATGGCGCGCGGTCGAGGCGATGTGCTTCAGGTTCGGGAAGGCGGCGAACGCCGCTTCCGCCGCCTCGCGCCGCCGGTCCTCGCCATCGCCCGAAAAGGGCTTGGCCAGCAGCAGCGACACGTCGCGGTGATTGCCGAACAACAGGTCCGCCATGCCGACCAGCCGCGTCAGCACCGCTCGGGGATCGCTGTCCCACGCCTCCCACAGCCGGGCGCGATAGTTGCCGTCGAACGAGACGGTCAGCCCCTTCGCCCGCGCCGCCTCGGCAGCGGCGATCGCGGCATTCGCGGTCTCATGCCCCAGCGCCGGGGTGATGCCCGACAGGTGCAGCCGGGTGCAGCCGTCCAGCAGCGCGTCCCAGTCCCAGGTGGACGCAGGCGCGGTCGCGAAGCTGGACCCTGCGCGGTCGTACACGATGTCCGATGCGCGCAAGCCTGCCCCGGCGCTCAGGAAATACAGTCCCATCCGGCCGTCACGAACGGCGACGCGCGAACAGTCCACCCCCTGCGCGCGCAATGCCGACACGGCGCCGCGCCCCAGCGGACTGTCGGGAACCACGCTGGCCATCGCCGCGGCATGGCCGAGATTGGCGAGCCCGACCGCAACATTGGCTTCGGCCCCGCCGACATACACGTCGAAGCGCGGGCTCTGCATCACCAGTTCGCGCCCCGGCGCGGTCATGCGCAGCAGCAGTTCGCCGAAACACAGGATCATCGTGCGAGCCACCCCCCATCGACCGCAAGGACATGGCCGTTTACATAGTCCGAAGCGGTCGAGGCAAGGAATATCGCCGCCCCGCCCAGATCGCTCGCATCGCCCCAGCGGCCCGCCGGGATACGTTCGAGGATCTGGCGGTTGCGCGTTTCGTCCGCCTGCAACGCGGCGGTGTTGTTGGTGGCGATATAGCCCGGCGCGATCGCGTTGACGTTCACCCCCTTGGCCGCCCATTCATTGGCCAGCAGCCTGGTAAGGCCGCCGATGCCCGATTTGGACGCGGTATAGCTCGGCACGCGCACGCCGCCCTGGAAGGTCAGCATCGAGGCGATGTTGATGACCTTGCCCCGCCCCTGGGCCACCATGTGCCGCCCGGCGGCCTGCGTCAGGAAGAACACCGACTTCAGGTTGGTGTCGATCACCGCGTCCCAGTCTTCCTCGGTGAAGTCGAGGCTGTCGGCACGGCGGATGATGCCCGCATTGTTGACGAGGATGTCGAGCCCGCCGAGCGTGTCGATCGTCTGGCGGACCACCCCTTCGACCGGGGCGATGGTCGACAGGTCGGCGGAGACGATCTCCGCCCGGCGGCCCAGCGCACGCGCCTTGTCCGCCGTGTCGGTCGCGGGCGTGCGCCCGATCAGCGCGACATCGGCCCCGGCGGCGGCGAGCGCCAGCGCGATCGCCTGCCCGATGCCGGTATTGGCCCCGGTGATCGCCGCGACGCGGCCCGAAAGGTCGAAGGGATTGGTCATGATCGCGTCCCTCAGGCCAGCTGGCAGATGTCGAGGACGTTCATGTCGGTATAGTCCTGGTTCTCGCCCGCCATCGCCCAGATGAAGGCGTAGGCGCGGGTGCCCGACCCCATGTGGACCGACCACGGCGGCGAGATCACCGCTTCCTCGTTGCCCATGACGATGTGGCGCATCGCCTCGCCCTCGCCCATGTAATGGAACACCTTGTCGTTGTCGGTCGGCAGCTCGAAGTAGAAATAGATCTCGCTGCGGCGCTCGTGGATGTGCGGGGGCATGGTGTTCCACACGCTGCCGGGCTTCAGCACGGTCAGGCCCATCACCAGCTGCGCCGAATCGCACACGCCGGGAATGACGAGCTGGTAGATCGTCCGCTCGTTCGATTCCTCGAGGCTGCCGCGGTCGAGCGCGTTGGCGTCGGCAATGCCGAGCTTGCGGGTCTGGAAGCCCTTATGCGCCGGGCACGACGCGATGTAGAAACGCGCACCCGCGCCGCCGAACTCGACGTCGGTCGCGCCCATGGTGACGTAGACGCAGTCCTTGTTGCCGAGCGTGAACACCTCGCCGTCGACGGTCACGGTGCCCTCGGCCTCGCCGACGTTCACCACCGCCATCTCGCGACGTTCGAGGAAGGGATGTCCCTCCGCCGACTTCGGCTCGGTCTGCGCGGGCAGCTTGACCGGCGTGTCGCCCACCGCGACGCCGCCGATCACGAACCGGTCGGCATGGGTGTAGTTCAGCACGCATTCGCCGGTGCGGAACAGGCCGTCGATCAGATAGCGGTCGCGCAGTTCCTCGTTGGACACGCATTCCATCATGTCGGGATGCGTGGCGTAATAGGTGCGGTCGAACATGATTCTCTCCCTTGGTAACCGGTATCAATGGCCCGACGGCCAGCCCCGGTCCTGCGATGCGAAACGGTCTGCAATCGTCCTACTGTGCGGCATCGATCGCGTCGACCCGTTTTTCGCCCGGAAAAGCGCCGGTCACGCCAGACCGCGGAAATCCGCGGCGTTGCGTGCCCGGAATATATCGTTCCGATAGATGGTACGGCCTTTCACTATGCGATCGTGAAGCATTCTGCCGAACGGTGATCGCCTGTCGGAATGACACCGATTACCTCATGCGCTTCCAGCCTGATGCTTGCCACGCAGGCACCGCCCGGCTAGAGGCGCGCGGCGATCCGGCGGCCATGTCGGCGGATCGTGGCACGCCGGTGCCCTTCGGGGCTTGAAACGGGAATGCGGTGCGGGGCTCTCATCCCCAATGCCGCGGCTGTCCCTGCAACTGTAAGCGGTGAGCACGCCTCCACGCCGGTCGGACATCCGACACGGCAGCCACTGGGAAACCGGGAAGGTGGGAGCGCGATTGCGACGACCCGCGAGCCAGGAGACCTGCCGGCGCGTGGTCGCTTCTGCCCGAGGTCCAGCGGAGACCGGGGCCGGTTCTCCGTGTGGAGCGACGAAACTCGATGCGGCGGGGCCGCATGCGGGGGAGTCGCCGGTTTCCACGCGCGGGGGTGCCGCCGGAGCCGTGCTTTCCTGTCCGGGCCTGGCCGCCCGTTCCCCGCCCGTCGCGCTCCTGTCCGCACCCCGGGGAACACGCATGTTGAAGACCACGCTTACCCTTGCCGCGCTGCTCGCCGGCTCCTCCGCCTTTGCCCAGGCGCTGCCGGGCGAGGCCGCCGACGACGCGACCGATCCGATCATCGTCACCGGCACCCGCGCGCTGGACGGCACACCCGCCGACCTGCTCGGCTCGTCCTATACGCTGCTCGACGCGCAGACGCTGGAGAACCGCCAGACGCGGGTCGTCTCCGACATCCTGCGCGACGTGCCGGGCGTGTCGGTCAGCCGCTCGGGCGGGGTCGGCGGCTTCACCCAGCTGCGCCTGCGCGGGACGGAGGCGAACCACACGCTGGTCCTGATCGACGGGATCGAGGCGTCCGACCCGTTCCTCGGCGAGTTCGACTTCGCGACGCTGATCGCCGACGACGTGGCCCGGATCGAGGTGCTGCGCGGCCAGCAGTCGGCGACCTATGGCTCGGACGCGATCGGCGGCGTGGTGCATTACATCACCGCCAACGGGGCGGACGCACCGGGCGTGCGCGGCCGGATCGAGGGCGGCACCTTCGATACCGTCGGCGGCGCGGCCCGGCTGGGCGGCGTTACCGGCGGGCTGGATTATGTCGTGTCGGGCGCGTTCAACAGCACCGGCGGCACGCCCTCCGCGCGGCGCGGCATTGGCGATCGTAACCTGGGCGCGGACAACCGCCAGTTCGCGGGCAAGCTGGCCTATGCACTCGCCCCCAATCTCCGCCTGTTCGCGACCGGGCGCTATGCGCGGTTGCAGGCGGATACCAACCCGCAGGACTTCGACTTCACCTCGCCGACCTACGGCTTCGTGGTGGACGGCGACGACACGACGACCTCGCGCAGCTTCCTCGGCCTCGGTCGTGCCGAACTCGACCTGTTCGACGGCGCGTGGACGCAGGCGGCGACCGTGCAGCTGAACGACACGCACCGCAACAGCCGTACCGCGGGCGACCTGACCTCCGACAATCGCGGCGAGCGGTTCAAGGCGGCGTATGATTCGACCTATCGCCTCGTCGACGGCACGCTGACCCACGCCTTCACCCTCGCCGCCGATTTCGAGCGCGAGCGTTTCCGCTCGGTCGCCGTCTTCGCGCCCTCCCCCGCCAATCTCGGGCGCAGCACCGACAACACCGGCATCGTCGGCGAGTACGACCTGCGCGTCGGCGACAAAGCCGGGTTCGGCGCGTCGATCCGCCGCGACCTGAACAACCGGTTCGAGGATGCGACGACATGGCGGGTGCGCGGCAGCTATGCGCTGTCGCCGCTGATCCGCGTGCGCACGGCGGCGGGATCGGGGATCAAGAACCCGACCAACTACGAACTGTTCGGCTTCGATCCGCGCAGCTTCATCGGCAATCCGAACCTGAAGCCGGAAAAGTCGGAAGGGATCGAGGGCGGCATCGACCTGACCCCCGCCCCCGGCGTGCGCGTCGGTGCGACGCTGTTCCGCTCGGTCCTGCGCGACGAGATCTATTCGACCTTCTCGCCCAGCTTCGTCGTCTCCCCGGCCAACCGCGCCACCCGCTCGCGCCAGCGCGGGATCGAGGCCTTCGCCCATGCGCCGCTGGGCGCAGGCTTCGTCGCCGACCTCGCCTATACCTATCTCGACGCGGTCGAGGCGGGGGCGGAGGAAGTGCGCCGCCCGCCGCACATCGGATCGGCGAACCTGACGTGGCGGGCAGCGGACGACGGTTTCGGCGCGACGCTGACTGCGCGCTATAACGGCAAGACGTTCGATTCGAACTTCACCAACCTGCCCTTGGGGCCGCGCGTGCGTCTGGACGATTATGTGCTGGTGAACCTTGCCGCCGATGCCCGGATCGCCGACCGGCTGACCGCCTTTGCCCGCGTCGAGAATATCTTCGCGGCCAAATACGAGGAGGTGTTCACCTATCGCGCGCCGGGCCGGGGTGCCTATGCCGGCATCCGCGCCGGGTTCTGACGCGGTGTCGCCCCGCCGCCGATCAGCCCCGACGCGCCAGCGTACGGGCCAGCCGTTCGGCGGCGAGGACATAGGCCGGGCCGCCGCACACCGTCCACGCCTGCGGCAGGTCGGCGCGGGCGACCCCGGCAATCGCGGGATGGGCAAGCAGTTCGGTCCCCCGATCCACCACCTGCGCGCTTTCGCTGCGCAGGATCAGGTCGGGGTGCGCGGCGACCATCTCCTCCAGCGCCAGTTGCGACAGTGCGGGCTTGCCCAACTGGGTGGCGAGGTTGACGAGGCCAACCCGCCCCATCAGTTCGTCGACCAGCGTGCCGCTGCCGGTCAGGAAGCCGCGCCGCTGGTAATCGGCGGCGATCCGGCCCTTGCCCGCCGCCTTGTCGATCGTTGCCAGCGCGCGGTCCATCCGCACGACCAGCGCCTCGGCGCGGTCGCGGTGGCCGACCGCATCGCCCACCTGCCGCAACTGCGCGACGATGTCGTCGTAGCGCGCGACCCAGCCGAGCGGCACCGTGCGGAACGCCGCTTGCGGCAGCGCGGCGAGCGCCGGGGCCGGAAACCCGGCATCGGTCAGCACGAGATCGGGTTGCAGCGCGAGCAGATCCTCGGCGCTCGCATCCATCACCGGCAGGCGGGCGGCGCGCCGCGCCCCCGCCGACATCGCCGGATCGCGCGACAGGCGGGTCAGCCCGGCGATCTGCGCATCATCGGCGAGCGCCAGCAACTGCTGATCGGCGCACAGGTTCAGCGAGACGATCCGGCGCGGGGGATCGTGGCGCGGCGGGGCGATAGCCGCAGGTGTGCAGGCGGCGAGGAGGAGCGGCAGCAGGGCGGAACGCATCGCGCCATTGGGGGCGAATGTGTTGCGGGCGCAACCCCCCGATCCTCCCCGGCAGGGAGCATCGGGTCGACCATGCCCCGCATGGTCGAGGATCGTCCGGGGGACGATCCGGCCCGATGCTGGGGACCGCCGCGAAGCGGTGGTGGAGGGGGGTGTCCTGCGCCACGACGGTTGCGATCGGGGATAGCCCCCTCCACCAGCCTGCGGCTGGTCCCCCTCCCCGTGCCGGGGAGGATCTGATGCGGTTCGTCCTGTTGCTCGGCTGCATTCTTGCCGCCGCCGCATCGCTCTGCATCGGGCCGGTTCCGCTGGGCATCGGTCGCTTCCTTGCGGCTGCGAGCGGCCACGACCCGATCGCGGCCACCATCGTGTTCCAGCTCCGCCTGCCGCGCACGCTGGTCGCGCTGCTGGTGGGCGGCATGCTCGGGATCGGCGGGGCGGCGTTGCAGGGGTATCTGCGCAATCCGCTGGCCGAACCGTCGGTGCTCGGCGCGTCGAACGGTGCGGCGCTGGGGGCGGTCGTCGCGCTGTATTTCGGGTTCGCCGCCACACAGCCGCTCGCGCTGCCGCTGCTGGCGATCCTCGGCGCGGTCGTCGCGCTGGTGCTGCTGTTCGTGCTGGCCGGACGGGGGGAGAGCGCGCTGACGCTGATCCTTGCGGGGATCGCGGTGTCGATGCTGGCGGGCGCGGGGATCAGCCTTGCGCTCAACCTGTCGCCCAATCCGTTCGCGGCGATGGAGATCGCGACATGGCTGCTCGGATCGCTGGAGGACCGCTCGCTGCGGCACGTCTGGATCGCACTGCCCTGCGTCGCGGTCGGTGCCGCGCTGCTGCTGTGGGACGGGCGCGCGCTCGATGCGCTGAGCCTCGGCGAGGACGGCGCGCGGGCGCTGGGCGTCGATCTGGCGCGGGTCCGGCTGCGCCTGCTGCTGGGCGTCGCGATCGGAGTCGGCGGGGCGGTGGCGGTATCGGGAGCGATCGGCTTCGTCGGGCTGATCGTGCCGCATTTCGTCAGGCCCTTCACCGACCGCTCGCCCTCGGCGACGTTGCTGCCCTCGGCGCTGGCCGGCGCCGCGCTGCTGACGCTGGCCGACACGGCGGTACGCCTGATCCCGACGCCGACCGAGTTGAAGCTGGGCGTCGTCACCGCGCTGCTCGGCGTGCCGGTGTTCCTGATCCATCTGATGCGGGAACGGCGGCAATGGTGACGATCGCCTGTCATGCGCTGTCGGTAACGCTCGGGCGACAGGTGGCGCTCCGCGAGGTGTCGGCGACCTTCGCGCCCGGCAGTTTCGTCGGCATCGTCGGCCCCAACGGCGCGGGCAAATCGACGCTCGCCCGCGCGCTGACCGGGCTGGTGCGCGGCACCGGCAGCGTGACGATCGACGGTCAGCCGATCGCCGCCCTGCCCCCCGCCGCGATCGCGCGCGCCGTCGCCTATCTGCCGCAGGGGCAGGTGCTGCACTGGCCGCTGGCGGTCGAGCGGGTCGTCGCGCTGGGGAGGTTGCCGCACCTTGCCCCCTTCTCCAGGCTCGGTGACGCGGACCGGACGGCGATCGATGCGGCAATGGCGCGGGTGGCGGTCGAAGACCTCAGGACACGCGACGCGACCACGCTGTCGGGCGGCGAGCGCGCGCGGGTGCTGCTCGCCCGCGCGCTGGCGCAGGGGGCGTCGGCGCTGGTCGTCGACGAGCCGCTCGCCGCCCTCGACCCGCGCCACCGGATCGAGGTCGCGTCGCTGCTGCGCGCCGAGGCGGACGGCGGCGCGCTGGTGATCGCCGTGCTCCACGACCTGGGGCTGGCGGCGCGGCTGTGCGACCGGCTGCTGCTGCTCGATCACGGACGACTGGTGGCGGACGGTGCTCCGGCGGCGGTGCTGACGCCCGAACATCTCGCAACGGTGTTCGGCGTGCGCGCGTGGTTCGGCGCGGGGCCGGACGGGCCGATGATCGTGCCGGTCGCACCCGCCCGAGGGTAGGACGATCCGCCCCATTGACCCCTGCCCCCCGCCGCCGCAAAGCGCGCGCCATGCCACCGCTCGACGAACAGCAAGCCGCCGCCCGCAACTGGTTTGAATCCCTGCGCGATCGGATCTGCGCCGCGTTCGAGGGGATCGAGCGCGAGGCCGGGTCCGACGCCGCCTTCGCCTATACCCCGTGGGACCGCACCGATCCGTCCGGCGCGCCCGGCGGCGGCGGGGTGCGCGGGGTGATGCAGGGGCAGGTGTTCGAGAAGGTCGGGGTCAATGTCTCGACGGTCGGCGGCAGCTTCGAGGGCGAATTCGCCAAGTCGATCCACGGCGCGGCCGAAGACCCCCGCTTCTTCGCGACCGGCATCAGCCTAGTCGCGCACATGGCCAATCCGCATGTGCCCGCGGTGCATATGAACACGCGCTTCCTGTGCACCACCAAACGCTGGTTCGGCGGCGGCGCGGACCTCAACCCGCCGATCCCCTATCCGGAGGATACCAGGGACTTCCACGTCGCGATGCAGGCGGCGTGCGACGCGCATGATCCGGCGCATTACCCCCGGTTCAAGGCATGGGCCGACGACTATTTCTACATCCCGCACCGGCGGGTCCATCGCGGCGTCGGCGGCATCTTCTACGATCATCTCTCGAACGACTGGGATGCCGACTTCGCCTTCACCCGTGATGTCGGCGAGGCGTTCCTGCGCATCTTCCCCGAACTGGTGCGACGGCGCATGGCGACGCCGTTCGACGATGCCGATCGCGCGCGGCAACTGGAGTGGCGCGGACGCTATGCCGAATTCAATCTCGTCTATGATCGCGGCACGCTGTTCGGGCTCAAGACCGGCGGCAATATCGATGCGATCCTGATGAGCCTGCCCCCGCTCGCGACGTGGAACTGACGCCGTGGCGCTGCTCCCGGTGAAGCCCGATGAGGTCGCGACGATCGTCACCTCCCTCGAAATGCGGCAGCGGCCCCGGCCCGCACCGATGCCGCCCTCGCCGCTCCGGCTCGTGCGGTGGGAGGCGCCGGCGATCGAGCGTTACCGCGCGCTGTTCCGCCGGGTGGGCGGGCCGTGGCTGTGGTTCTCGCGCCTGGTCATGGCGGACGATGCGCTGGCGGCGATCGTCCATGATCCGGGCGTGCGCATCTGGGCGGTGGCGGATCGCGCGGGGCTGGAGGTCGGCATGCTCGAACTCGACGACCGCCGGGCGGGCGAATGCGAGCTGTCCTATGTCGGGCTGATCCCCGAACTGGCGGGACAGGGCCATGGCCGCTGGCTGATGGCGCATGCGCTGGCGCTGGCATGGCGGCCGGGCGTCACGCGGGTATGGGTGCACACCTGCACGCTAGACCACCCCCGCGCGCTCGGCTTCTACCGCGCCTCGGGGTTCGTGCCCTACCAGCGCACGATCGAGACCTTCGCCGATCCGCGCGCCACCGGCATCCTGCCCGCCGACGCCGCGCCGCATTATCCCTTGCTGGCCAGTCCCTGATAGACGGTCGCGCGGACGAGGGTGAAGGCGATCGACATCGCCGCGCCGACCGCCGCGACCGCCGCCGCCAGCATCGCATGCGTCACCGGATTGCCGCCACCGGCCGACACGGCGCCGGCGGTGGCGCTCAGCAGCAGCGCGACGAACTGCCCCCCGAAATAGAGCAGTGCCGACAGCGCCAGCAGCGGGATCACCTGCCCGTCGGTCAGCGCCAGCGCGCGGCTCATCGCGTCGCCGAACCGCCGCTCGCGCTCGGCGACGAACACCGGCAGCACGACGAACACCCGCCCGATGACATAGAGCATCGGCAGCAGGAACAGCAGCGCCCCGACCAGCTTGGCGGCGCTGACGAGGAGCACCGCGGCCAGCAGCACCGGCAGCCGTGCGAAGGTCGCGCGCAGCGCCTCGCCCACCGTCGGCCGCGCCGGATCGAGCAGCAGGAACAGCAGCACGGCGACGCCGACGATCTCCGCGACCGCCTGCAACGCCAGCCAGTGCATGTTGTCCGCGACATAGCGCTGCAAGGCGGCGAGGAACGCCTGCTGGTCGCCCGGCGCACCCTGGGCAGCAGCGGCGTCCGGCGCCATGAACAGCCCCATCGCCAGATTGGGCAGGAAGAAGAACACGCCCGCGACCGCGACGATCGTGTCGCGGTCGCGCCGCCAGATACCGATCGCCCGGCGGCACGCGGCGGCGATGTCGATCCTCATGCGAAGACGGATGCCTCGTCCCGCTCGCCGACGATGCTGCGATACAGCTTGCCCACGAACACGCTCTGGTACAGCGCCAGCGCCGCGCTGACCGCCGCGACGCCCGCCGCGACGACGATCGCGCTCGCGCCGAAGCTGGTCGGCGGCCCGAGGATCAGGCCGAACACCACGCCCAGCACCGATTGCACCGCCAGCACCGCCACGCCCGTGACGATGCCGTAGAGCAGCAGCAGCCCGACGAGCTTCAGCGCCATGCCGCGGGTCAGCGCGAACGCCCGCCCGATCGCCCCGATCCCGCGCCGCTCCTGCGCCACCACGGCGTTGAGCGGCAGCAGCCGGGCGAACAGCCACAGCAGCACGATGCCGAGCAGGGCGAAATACAGGATCGCGGGGCCGAGGGCGGCCAGTTGCTCCGGCGTCGCCGACACGCCGTTCGACAGTGCGACCGGATCGATCCCGCTGCGCAGCGCGAGGGCGACGCCCGGGATCGCCAGCACCGAAACCCCGATCAGCAGCACCAGCGATACGCCGATCAGCGGCAGGAAGCGCCCGGTGGCGATCGCACGCGCCTCCGCCGCCGATTCCGCGCGGGTCGGCTGCGCGGCATAGCCGACCAGATACAGCGCACCCCACAGCGCGACCAGCGTGGTCAGCAGCGATACCAGCCCCAGCCCCGCCGACGTCCCCGCGCCCGCGCCGATGCGCAGCGGCGCGAGGCTGTTGGACACGAGCGTCGGCGCGAACTGCGTCGCCAGCACCACCGGCACCACCGTGCGACCGTGATCGCGGACGAAGTCCACCGTCTTGTCCCAGACCGTGCCGATACTGACCATCGTTGCGCTCGCTCCCCGTTTGTCCGATGGGACGCTCTACCCCCACGTCCGCGCGAATGAAAATGATTACTGAACCGACCGCATCGTCCACCCCCGCCGCGCCGATCGCCTGGCATGCAGAAACCGCGCAGGTGGATTACCCCCATGCGCTGGCCACCATGGAGGCGCGCGCGGGCGCCATCGCCGACGGGCGGGCGGGCGAGCTGATCTGGCTGCTCGAACATCCCCCGCTCTACACCGCGGGTACCAGCGCCGATCCGGCCGAACTGCTCGACCCGCGCTTTCCGGTCCATGCCGCCGGGCGCGGCGGGCGCTATACCTATCACGGCCCCGGACAGCGGATCGGCTATCTGATGCTCGACCTGTCGCGGCGCGGGCGCGACGTGCGGCGCTTCGTCCATGCGGTCGAATCGTGGGTGATCGACACGCTCGGCGATTTCGGCATCCACGCCTATGCCGTGCCCGACCGCATCGGCATCTGGACCGCCGACGGCGGCACCGAGGCGAAGATCGGCGCGATCGGCGTACGGGTGCGGCGCTGGGTCACGCTGCACGGATTTTCGGTCAACCTGGCCCCCGACCTGTCGCATTTCGGCGGGATCGTGCCGTGCGGCATCGCGGAATTTCCGGTGACGAGCGCCGCGATGCTGGGGAAACCAATCGCCGCCGAAGCGTTCGACCTTGCGCTGGCCGTGCGTCTCCCCGACTTCCTCGAACGACTGTCCTCGGGCACGAAAAACGAGGCTTGAGGGCGGGGGACCGTTCGACTAATGTCCAGCGCGGATTGGGTATTAACGGCGCAAAACAACGCCGCCTACTCCATAGCTTAGGGAGCTTACCATGCGTGCATTCTCGAAGATCCTGACGGGTTCGATCGTCGCCGGCGCGGCGCTGGCCCTGTCGGCTTGCGGCGGCAAGACCGAAACCACCGCCGACAACGCCACCATCACCGACCTGAACTCGACCGACATGATGGACGGCACGATGACCGACAACATGACCGCCGTCGACGGTGCCATGGGCAACGACACCATGATGATGTCGAACGACACGATGATGTCGAACGACACCATGATGTCGAACGACATGGGCATGACCAACGCCATGTAATCTGCCGTTTTCGGCGATTGCACGAAGGGCCGTCCGGGCGACCGGGCGGCCTTTTTCGTATCCGCCGCACACGGGCGTACGGTCGTTACGGCGACGTGCGGCGAAACGTGGACAGCCGTTGCAGAATCGGCTTGGGGTGCGTGCGAAAAATCCGTACCCATCACGACTTGCAACGGCGCCCCCTCCCCGCGCGCCTGAGAGGATGAGATGAGCGTAGTGCGTACCCTTGCCGTGGCGGTCGCCGCCACCTTCGCCGCAGCGGCGAGCCCCGCGTCGGCGCAATTCTATCTGAAGCCCTATGACATGAGCGGCCCGCGCGTGACGGGCGACGAGCCCGGCGTCGCGACCCAGGCGCTGCCCGGCGCCACGCCCGAGGAACGGCGCGCGGCGGTGCTGTGGAACCTGCGCGCCGGGCTGAACGTCGCCGCGCTGCAATGCCAGTTCGAGCCGACGCTGCTGACCCTCGGCAACTATAACGCGCTGCTGTTCGACCATGCCGACGAGCTCAAGAAGAGCTACGACCTGCTCGGCAAATATTTCGTCCGCACCGCCGGTTCGGCGAAGGCGGGGCAGACCGCGCTCGACCAGTTCGGGACGCGCGTCTATTCGAGCTTCTCGACCGTCTCGGCCCAGCTCGGCTTCTGCCAGGCGGCGGGCGAGATCGGGCAGGAAGCGATCTTCGTGCCGCGCGGCTATCTGGGTGAGTTCGCTGAGTTGCGCATGCGCAAGATGCGCAACTCGCTGGTCGCCTATGGCGAGCAGCAGTTCTCGCGGTCGCTGGTCTATCTGCGTCCGGTGCGCCTCTATCAGTTCGACAATCCGAAGTGCTGGCGCAAGGGCGTTTGGCAGACGAAGCGCTGCGGCACCTATCCGAGCTGACCCGAAACCGGTTTTCCAAAAAAACCGGGATATTTCGGGAAACGGCGCGGAACCAAGCATCCCCTTCCCCGTTATGACTTGCGGATAGCGACTTTAGCCCCCCCGCTCTCGCTATCCACGACAAAGGGTCCGGTCGGCGTCAACCCCTCCCCCCCCCGGTAGCGCCACCGGACCCGCATTCTGGTTTTCCATATCCTTCAGGCCCGCCGATCCCCCCGATCGGCGGGCCTTACTTTTGGCAGGCCGGATGTTTCCGTCCCGGAACGAAAGCGGCGACCGGGCATTTTGCTGACACCAAGCGATCACCGCAGCATCGGAGGAAGTTATGCGCAAGATTCTCAGCCTGGCCGTCGTCGCGGGCGCACTGGTCATCAGCGCGTGCAACACGGTCGAAGGCGTCGGTCGCGACGTGTCGTCGGCGGGCAACGCCGTATCGGGCGCGGCGAAGGACGCGAAGTAAGCCACCGGCTTCGGCAGATGCCGACAAGGGGCGGTCCGGCATGTCCGGGCCGCCCTTCTTGCGTTCGGAGCGGGATGACTCCCGGCATAGCCGTTCGTGCTGAGTAGCCACCGAGCCTGTCGAAGGGGCGTATCGAAGGACTGCCGCCAGGTGCTTCGATAAGGATCAGGTCGGATCGTCCCCCGGACGATCCTGAACCATGCGGGGCATGGTTCACCTGATCCTCCTCGACTTCGCTCAGCCCCTACCCAGCACTAACGGATCGATTTCATGTCGTCGGGCTCTTGCTACCTCGCGACATTGCGCAAGATCGGTCGGGCCGCCGTCCCGCGAAGCCGCTACTGCCGGGGACGCCACGCAGGGAGCCATGACGGTGACGACGACGCAGGACCGCTATCACGACCGCCTGCGCCGGGTGCTCGACCATATCGACCGCCATCCGGACGAGCCGCTCGACCTCGACCGGCTGAGCGGCATCGCGGCCTTCTCCCGCCATCACTTCCATCGTCAGTTCACGGCGGTGCTGGGGATGCCGGTCCATCGCTATGTCCAGCTCGCCCGGCTCGACCGGGCGGCGCACCGGCTCGCCTATCGCCGCGACGTACGGATCACCGACATCGCGTTCGATGCCGGATATGATGCGCCGGAATCGCTGTCGCGCGCGCTGCGCGATCGGCTGGGGGCCGGCCCAAGCGCACTTCGTACCGCACCGGACTGGCCTGCATGGCACGCGGCCTTCGGGCCGTTCCACGAAGCGAGGAGCAGGTTGATGTCCACCCCCTATACCAATGCCGCCGTCACGATCGAACGGTTCGATCCGGTACCGGTCGCGATCCTGCGCCATCAGGGCGACCCTGCGCGGATCGGCGACAGCATCCGCCGCTTCATCGCATGGCGGCGCGCGAACGGACTGACTCCGGCGATCAGCGCGACCTACAACGTGTTCCACGACGATCCGCAGACCACGGCGCCCGCCGACTATCGGCTCGACCTGTGCGCCGCGACCGATCGCCCGATCGATCCGGCGGACGGCGAAGTGGTGGCGGGTACCATTCCGGGCGGACGCTGCGCGGTGCTGCGCGTCACCGGCGACGCCGGTGATCTGGAGCAACCGGCCCGGTTCCTCTATCGCGAATGGCTGCCGCGGAGCGGGGAGCGGCTGCGCGACTTCCCGCTCTATTGCCGCCGCCTGCGCTTCTATCCCGACGTACCGCTGGGCGAAGCGGTCGCCGAGCTATACCTGCCGCTCGAATAGGGTCAGGCGGCTTCTTCCTCGGCCGCTTCGGGATCGCGCTTGCTCCGCCGCTTCTCGGTGAACCAGATGGCGATCAGCGCGATCTCGTACAGCAGGATCAGCGGCACCGCGAGCAGGAACTGCGACCCGATATCGGGCGGGGTCGCGACCGCCGCGATGGCGAAGGCCCCGACGATCGCATAGCGCCGCGCGCCGACCAGCTGCTTGCGCGTCACGATCCCGGCCAGCTCCAGCAGCATCAGCAGCACCGGCAGCAGGAACGCGAGGCCGAAGGCGAACAGGAACTGCATCACGAACGACAGGTAATTCTCGACCGACGGCAGCGCCTCCTGCGCCACCCCGCCGAGATTGCCCTGATAGCCGAGCAGGAAATGCAGCGCGACCGGGATGGTCACGTAATAGGCCAGCGCCGCGCCCGAGATGAACAGGATCGGCGTCGCCAGCAGGAACGGGAACAGCGCCCGCTTCTCGTTGCGGTACAGCCCCGGCGCCACGAACTGCCACAACTGGTTGGCGATCACCGGAAAGGCCAGCATCATCGCCGCGAAGAACGCGACCTTGATCTGGACGAAGAACGCCTCGAAAATCTGGGTGAAGATCACCCGCTTCTGCCCCGCCGCCAGCAGCGGCTGGACGAGGAAGGTCAGGATCTTCTCCGAAAAATAGAAGCATAGCGCGAAGCAGATGCCGATCGCCACCACCGAATAGAGCAGGCGACGGCGCAGCTCGATCAGATGGTCGAGCAGCGGAGCCTGGCTGTCGTCGATATCGTTCATGACAGGGCCTTGCCATCGGCGGCGGGCGGCGTGTCGCCCGGCGCTTCGCGGACCTCGGGCTTCTCGACCATCACCGCGGCGGGAGCTTCGGCGGGCGGCGCATCATGGACGGGCGGCGGGGGCGACGGCGCATCGACCGGATGCATCGCGGGTGCGGGCGGCGCGTCGGCATCGGCGGGATGCTCCCGCATGATGCGGGCGTTTTCCTCGGCCCATTTCTTTTCCATCTCGGCCAGTTCCGCCTCGCGCACCATCGTGTCGAAGCCGGAGCGGAACTGGCGTGCGACGCCGCGCGCCTTGCCGACCCAATAGCCGACGACGCGCATCGCCTTGGGCAGATCCTTGGGGCCGATGACGAGCAGCGCGACGAACGCGACCACCATCAATTCGGTAGGGGCAATATCGAACATCGGCGCTCGGGGTCGGGCGCATGCATCAGCATGCGCCGGGCATCGTCAGGGGCGGATCAGCGGTCGCCGTGCGGGCGGTCGTCCCGCGGCGGTTCGGCGCGCAGCGGCTCGCGCGGGGCGGGATCACGGTCGTAGCCGGTGTCGAGCGGGCGCTGCTCCAGCCGTTCGCGCGGGCGGGCGGGCGGCACATCGTCGTCCTCGGCCATGCCCTTCTTGAAGCTTTTCAGCCCCTTGGCGACATCGCCCATCATGTCGGAGAAACGCCCCTTGCCGAACAGCAACAGGATGATGACGCCGACGATCAGCCAGTGCCAAATGCTAAGACCACCCATCGTCCAGACTCCAAGCGTAATCGATCGTCCGGTGCACTTAGTCGCTATCGCCGCCGCTTTCCAGCGCGCTTGCAAGCGCATCGGCAATTGGTTCGAGCAGGCCCGCGGCGCGCAGGTCGTCGATACCGGGCAGATCGCGGCGGCTCGACAGGCCGAAATGATCGAGGAACGCCGCCGTGGTGGCATAGAGCAGCGGCCGCCCCGGCACCTCACGCCGCCCCGCCGGACGGACCCAGCCGGTGGCGAGCAGCACGTCGATCGTGCCCTTGGCGATCTGTACCCCGCGGATCGATTCGATGTCGGCGCGGGTCACGGGTTCGTGATAGGCGACGATCGCCAGCGTCTCGATCGCAGCACGCGACAGGCGGCGGGGTTCCTCGCGTTCGCGGCGCAGCAGGTGGGCGAGGTCGCGCGCGGTCTGGAAATGCCAGTGCTCGCCGCGGCGGACCAGCTCGAAGCCGCGTCCGGCACAGGCCGCCTCGATCTGGCGTAGCGCGGCGCGGACGTCGCCCGGCCCGACATGGTCGGCGATCATCGCCGGGGTGAGCGGCGTGTCGCTGGCGAACAGCACCGCCTCCACCGCGCGGACGAAGGGGTCGGTCATGCGATCCGCCGCACGTCGATCGGCCCGAACGGCACGTCCTGCCGCAGCGCCACCCGCCCCTGCCGCGCCAGTTCGAGCGCGGCGAGGAAGGTCGAGGCGAGCGCCGAGCGGCGATAGCGTTCGTCGGCGGCGTCGGGCAGGAATTCCTGCAACGCCGCCCAGTCGATCCGGGTGCCGAGCAGCGCCTCGACCCGGCCGATCGCGACCTCCAGCGTCATTACGGGGCGCGTCGCGACGACGTGCAGCACCGGGCGGCACCGCGCGCTGATCCGGCCATAGGCGGCGATCACGTCATAGAGTTCGGCCTGCCAGCGGCTGTGCCGGGTGGTGCGCAATCCTTCGGGGCTGCCGCGCGGAAATACATCACGGCCCATCCGGTCGCGCGCCATCAGCCGCGCCCCCGCCTCGCGCATCGCATCGAGCCGTTCGAGCCGCAGTTGCAGGCGCAGCGCCAGTTCCTCGGGATCGGGGTCCATCTCCGGCTCGCGCGGCAGCAGCAGCGCCGACTTGAGATAGGCCAGCCACGCCGCCATCACGAGAAAATCGGCGGCGAGTTCCAGCCGGAGCGCGGCGGCGCGATCGATCCAGCGCAGATATTGCTCGACCAGCGCGACGATCGAGATGCGGCGCAGATCGACCTTCTGCGTCCGCGCCAGCGCCAGCAGCAGGTCGAGCGGCCCCTCCCACCCGTCGAGTTCCAGCGTCAGTTGCTCGGGCGCACCGGCCACGTCAGCCGAGCGCCAGCAACCGGTCGCGCGTGTCGATCAACTCGGCGAGCGGCGTGCGATCCACGGCCCCGATCGATGCCATCGCCCGGCCGAGCCGCGCGCGCGCGGCAGGCGCGATGTCGTCCAGCCGGTCGGCGATCGCCGCCATCTCGTCCATCCGCGCCCAGCAATCGAGCACCACGTCGCACCCCGCCGCGATCGCCGCCGCCGCCTTGTCCGCCGCGGTACCGGACAGCGCCTTCATGTCGATATCGTCGGTCATCAGCAGCCCGTCGAAACCGATGCGGCCCCGGATGACCGTTTCGATGACATGCGGCGAGAGCGTCGCCGGGCGTTCCGCATCCCATGCCTCGAACACGACATGCGCGGTCATGCCCATCGGGGCGGACGCCAGCGTGCGGAACGGCGCGATGTCGGATTCCAGCTCGGCATCGCTCGCCGCTACCCGTGGCAGTTCGAGATGGCTGTCGACCCGCGCCCGGCCATGCCCCGGCATATGCTTGACGATGCCGACCACGCCCGCCGCCGCCAGCCCGTCGAGCGTCGCGCGGCCCAGCGCCGCGACCTGCATCGGGTCCGCACCGAAGCTCCGGTCGCCGATCGCGGCGGTCGTCTCCGGCTGCGCCACGTCGAGCAGCGGCAGCGCATCGACGTTCACGCCGACCGCCGCCAGCATCGCGCCGATCGCCTGCGCATTGGCCCTCGCCGCGGCGATCGCCGACGACGGTGCGCGCGCGTACAGGTCGGCGAAGGCGGCGGGTGCGGGAAAGGCGGGCCATTCGGGCGGTCGCATCCGCGCGACCCGTCCGCCTTCCTGGTCGATCAGGATCGGCACATCGGCGCGGCCCGAGAGGTCGCGCAGCGATTCGGTCAGCGCGCGCATCTGGCCGCGATCCACGCAGTTGCGCGCGAACAGGATATAGCCGAGCGGGTCGGCGGCACGGAACAGGTCCGCTTCGGCGGGCGTAAGCGACGGGCCGGACAGGCCGAAGATGACGGGCTTCATCGCAGGATCGCTACCGCAACCGCCCGTCGCTCACAACCGCCGCGTCAGCGCGCGACGAAGCAGTTCTCGCCCGCCAGCTTCAGCTTGCCGCACAGGTCGCCCGCCTGGTTCGCACTGCCGGTGTTGACGCGCAGGCGATAGACGGTGCGGCCCTTGACCTCCGCCGCCTGCACCGACTTGCCGAGCGGGGCGAGATAGGCGAAGCGGCGCGACAGCTGGTTCCACGCGCCGTTGGCCGCGCCCTCGCTGGGGAAGGAGCCGAGCTGCACCACCGACCCGCCTGCCCCGGGGCTGGCCGTCGCCGGAGCGGCGCTTGCCGGAGCGCGTGCTTCAAGGCGGGGCGCGGCGCTCGGCACCGCCGCCTCGACCCGTCCGGCACCGCTGGTCGGGGGCGCCAGCGGAGTGGGTTGCGCAACGACGCTACCCTCGACCGGCGCTTCGGGCACGGCGGTCAGGTTGACCGAAGCGTTGTTGGTCGCGCCTTCGCTGGTGGCGATGGCGGTATCGCTGTTGCCCGCGACCTTCATCCCGTCGGCTTCCTGCGGCTTCGTCTTGTACGGCCCGGCGGGCGCGGCGATCACGTCGCCCGTCCCGCTGGCGGTCGGCGCACCCTGATGCCGCAGCAGCGCGAAGGCGATCGCCGCGACGCTCAGCAGCCCGATCAGGACGAACAGCACCGTGCGCCACACCGGCGGTGCGGGCTCCGGCTCCGGGTCCGCGCTTTCCAGCCACGGCAGGCGATCCTGATCCGTGTCGCCAGCTGCGAAACCGTCCGCCATCACTTCATCTCCTCGACCGCCTCGACCCCCATGATGGCGAGACCGTTGCGGATAATCTGCCCGATCTGCCGCGCGAGGAAAAGCCGCGCCTGCGTCAGCGCCGGATCGTCGATCCGGAGATAGCGGCGCGAGGGATCGTCGTTGCCGAGGTTCCATGCGGCATGAAACTCGGCGGCCAAGTCATAGAGATAAAAGGCGATCCGATGCGGTTCGCGCACCCCCGCCGCACTTTCCACGACACGCGGAAACTGCGCCGCGCGCTGCACCAGCGCCAGCTCGACCGTATCGAGACGGGACAGGTCGGGGGTGTCGGTCGCGGCGATCCCGGCCTCCGCCGCACGCCGGGCCAGCGAATGGACGCGGGCATGGGCGTATTGGACGTAGAATACCGGATTGTCCTTCGACGCCTCGATCACCTTGGCGAAGTCGAAATCCATCTGCGCATCGGCCTTGCGGGTCAGCATGGTGAAGCGCACCACGTCCTTGCCCACCTCGTTCACGACGTCCGCCAGCGTGACGAAATTTCCCGCCCGCTTCGACATCTTGACCGGCTCGCCGCCGCGCAACAGGCGGACCATCTGCACCAGCTTCACGTCGAACCGGGTCTTGCCTTCGGTCAGCGCCTGCACCGCCGCGACGATCCGCTTGACGGTGCCGGCGTGGTCCGCGCCCCAGATGTCGATGAGCTGGTCGGCCCCTTGCGCCTTCTGGAAATGATAGGCGAGGTCGGCGCCGAAATAGGTCCAGCTGCCGTCCGACTTCCTGATCGGGCGGTCCTGATCGTCGCCGAACTTCGTCGAGCGGAACAGCGGCAGCTCGACCGGTTCCCAGTCCTCGGGCGTCTCGCCCTTGGGAGCCTCCAGCACGCCGTCGTACACGAGGTCGCGCTCGCGCAGCCATGCCTCGGCAGCCTCGGGCTTGCCCGCCGCCTGCAGCTCGGCCTCGGACGAGAAGATGTCATGCTCGATGCCCAGCAGCTTCAGGTCGGTGCGGATCATCGCCAGCATCGCCGCGACCGCACGGGTGCGGAACAGCACCAGCCATTCGTCCTCGGGCGCGGTCACGTACCGATCGCCGAATTCGGCGGCGAGCGCCTGCCCCACCGGCACCAGATAGTCGCCGGGGTACAGCCCCTCGGGGATCGTCACGCTCTCGCCCAGCGCCTCGCGGTAGCGCAGGTGGACCGAGCGGGCGAGCACCGCGACCTGCCCGCCCGCGTCGTTGACGTAATATTCGCGGACGACCTTCGCGCCGTTCCATTCGAGCAGGCTGGCGAGCGCATCGCCCACCACCGCGCCGCGGCAATGGCCCATGTGCATCGGCCCGGTCGGGTTGGCGGAGACATATTCGATGTTCACCACCTGCCCCGCGCCAGCGCTCGAGCGGCCATAGCCCGCCCCCGCCTCGGCAATCGCGCGCAGTTCTGCACGCCATGTATCGTCGGTCAGCGTCAGGTTGATGAACCCCGGCCCCGCCACCGCCACGCTCGCGACTTCGGCCAGCCCGCCCAGTTCGGCGGCGAGCAGTTCGGCCAGCGCACGCGGATTGGTCCTGGCGGGCTTGGCCAGCACCATTGCGGCGTTGGTCGACAGGTCGCCATGGCTCGTGTCGCGCGGCGGCTCGACGGTGATCGCGCGTCGCTCCAAGCCCTCCGGCAGCTGCCCGCGCGCAACGAGCGTGTCGAGCGCGCGGTCCAGATGGGCGAAGAAACGGGGGTACAGCGTCATGGCGGTTCCGGTCGGTTGAATGAACCGCGCCGCTTAGCGGAAAGGGAGCCGCATGCCTATCCCGCGCGTCAGAACCCTTCGGGCAGGTCGATCGGCCCCACCACCTCGCGGTAGCAGCGGATGGCATAGCGATCGGTCATGCCCGCGATATAGTCCGCGATGTGGCGGCTGCGTTCCGGCTCCGGCTCGGGCAGCGTCGCGCGCCAGCCGTCGTGCATCGCCGCCGGATCGGCGTGATAGGCCGCGAACAGCCCCGCCACCACCTGCCGCGCCATCTCCGCCGCCGCGAGTTGACGGGGGTGATGATAGAGGTTGGCATACATGAACCGCTTGAGGCTGCGTTCCTGTTCGGCGACCTCGGGCGAGAAATGGGCGAGGCAGCGCCCCGCCGCGCGCACGTCGGCGACGGTTTCGACCCCTGCGTCGGCCACGCGGCGGCGCGTCTCGGCGATCAGGTCGTTGACCATCGTCCCGATCTGCGACCGGGTGAGTTCGCCGACCAGCCGCCGGGGCGCCACATCGGGGAAACGCGCACGCACCGCATCCCATCCGGCGCGCACGAACGGCACCGCCAGCAACTGGTCGAGCGTCAGCAGCCCGGCGCGCAGCCCGTCGTCGATGTCGTGGTTGTCATAGGCGATGTCGTCGGCGATCGCCGCGACCTGCGCCTCCAGCGAGGGCCATTCGTTCAGGCGCAGGTCGTGCGCCGCATCGGCCGCCTGCAATGCCCAGCCGGGCGCCGCGATCGGGCCGTTGTGCTTGGCAAGGCCCTCCAGCGTATCCCAGGTCAGGTTCAGCCCGCGCCAGCACGGATAGGGGCTGTCGAGCCATGTCAGCGTGCGCAGCGTCTGGCCGTTGTGGTCGAAGCCGCCCTGCCCGCCCATCGCCGCTTCCAGCGCATCCTCGCCCGCATGGCCGAACGGCGGGTGGCCGATGTCGTGCGCAAGGCACAGCCCCTCGGTCAGATCCTCGTTCAGCCCCAGTGTGCGCGCCACCGCCCGCCCGATCTGCGCCACCTCGAGGCTGTGGGTCAGCCGGACGCGGAAGTGATCGCCGTCGGGGGCCATGAACACCTGCGTCTTGTGACGCAGGCGGCGGAAGCTGATCGAGTGGATGATCCGGTCGCGGTCACGCTGGAATGCGTCGCGGGGGCCGCGGGTCGCGTCGCCCGGCTCGGCATGCAGCCGCCCGCCGTGCGCCGCCGGATCGGCGGCATAGGTCGCGCGGGTCACGATATGGGTACCCGCGTGACCTTCTGCCCCGCCTCGCTGGTGAAGGCGAAGGTCGACAGGCCCGCCTTGCGCAGCGTGTTGACGAAGTCCTGTGCCTCGTCATCGGTCTTGAACGGGCCGACGAGCAGCCGGTTGGTGAAGCGCAGCGGCGTGGTCCACGCCTGACGTCCCTTCAGCGCCGGTGCCTTGGCGGCAAGCGCCTTCCACGCCTTGGGCAGGTCGGCCACGTTCGCGCCGCCCGCGACCTGGACCCAGTGGCGCACCGGATCGGCCTTCTTGGCCAGTGCTTCCTTCTTCGCCTCGGCGGCGGCTTCGACCTTTTTGGCGTCGGCCAGCTTCTTGGCTTCGGCGGCCTTTTTCGCATCGGCCAGCTTCTTCGCCTCCGCCGCCTTCTTCGCGGCGGCGGCGCGTTCGGCGGCGCGGGCGTCGGCCTCCGCCTTCAGCGCGGCGGCGCGGGCGGCCTGTGCCTCCGCTGCCTGTTCTCCCGCGGTGGGGAGCGCGGCGGCGGCAGGCGCAGGCGGCGGCGCAATGCCCAATTCGGCGGCGGGGATGTCGAGGTTGCGGATGATGCGCGCCAACACCTCGTCGTTCGCGGCGCTGCGCGCGGCGACGGTGGCCGCAGCGTTCGATCCGGCCGGAACCGCGCTGAACCCCGGCTGCGGCGAGGCAGCGGCGATCGCCACCGGTTCGGGGGCGGCGGCGACGGTCGGGCTCGCGACCGGCTCGGGTGCCCGCTCGACGATCCGGACCGGGACCGGCGGCTGGGCGGCGGCGACCTGTACCGGCGGCGCGGGCTGCGCTGCGGCGGCGGCGGCATCGCGGGCGGCCAGCGCCTCGGCGGCGATGCGGCGTTCCTCGGCCTGCCGGGCGGCGACGCGCACCGCTTCCTGCCGGGTCGCCTCGACCAAACGGGCGGCTTCGGCCTGTTGCGCGTCGCGCAGCCGCTGGGCCTCGGCCTGCGCCAGCGCGGTGCGGCGGGCGGCCTCGTCGGCCTGCGCCTTCGCGAGTTGGGCGGCGCGGGCATCGGCGGCACGACGCGCTTCGGCCAGTTGCGCCTGCCGCGCGACCTCGGCCTGGCGGCGGGCCTCGGCGCGGCGTTCCGTGGCGGTGGGCGCGCGGCGGGCGGCAGGCTGCTGCTGCACCGGCGCGGCGGCGGCGACCGCCACCGGCGGCGCGGCACGCGGCACCGGCACCACGGTCGGGGCGAAGCGGGCGTCGGCGATCCGCTCGGGCGTCGGCGCGAGCCGTCCGAAATGGACGGCGAAGGCGCGGTCGGCGGCGGACAGCTGCGGGAGCCGACGGAAGAACGGCGAGAGGCTGGCCGAAAAGCCCGGGAGCATGCTGGCGGTGATCTGGTCCGCGCCCGCCGCATCGCCCGCCATCGCGAGCACGAAGGCACGCACCCGCCATGCCGCGCGGTCGTTCTGCCGCAGCAGCGGGTTGAGCAACGCGGTGGCCCCGGCGACATCGCCGTCGATGCCCAGCGACAGCGCGAGCCGCCGGGTGATCTCGTCGTCCGGCCCCTGCGTCAGCGCGAGGCGATAGTCGCGCTGGGCGTTGGCGGTATGGCCGAGCAGGTCATAGGCAAGACCCCGTTCGGCGGCATAGGGCGCCATCGCCACCCCTGCCCGCTCCGCCTGGTCGAACAGTGCCAGCGCCTCGCCGGGGCGCTCCATGCCGACCAGCGTCGCGGCGCGGGCGGCGCGGATGCGGGGATCGCCCGGCGACACCTTTTCGGCACGGGCGAGGAACTGCATCGCGGCATCGACATCGCCGAGCTTGCCGCTCAACCGCCCGGCCTCGATCAGCGCCGACAGGTCGTTGGGGCTGCGGCCCAGCACGCGCATCTGTTCGGACAGGCGATCGGCGTTGGGCGTCAGCGGCTGTACGATCGCGCCCTCCTGCGCGACGGCGGGAAGCGGCGAGGTGGCGGCCAGCAACAGCAGGGTGCCGCGGAGCGATGGGAATCGGGTCATGAGCCTGCCCGCTTAATCATGCGGGCGCTGAACGGGGAATGTCGGCGGCAAGGATCGGCGACGAAGCGGGCGGTAGAGGCGACGAACGGCGGGCGGAAGTTGGCGAAGGTTGCGCGGAAGGGACCTGTTCGGGCGGCCGATATCTTCATTCATACCGTAAGATTTGCTTTATATAATGTTGTTTTATAATAGTTATTGATTATCGTTCAGGATTCATCCTGCCACTGACCGGCCCGGACGTTCGGCTCTGCGTCGCCCGTTGGCGAACGTGACATTCCGGCGTGGGCCGCCCTGCCTCCGCCTCCCCTTCCGAAATTGGTCTGCGAAAGCTTCCCTCCCGTACCCCGGCGGAGGCCGGGGCCCGGTTGGGGGACGGCGGCGAGTCATCGAAATGCCAGCCCGACTGGACGCGGGCCTCCGCCGGGGTACGGGAAGTTTCGGGTCGGGCACACCGCTTTCGCAGAGGAGTCCGTGTCAGCGACCGGCGCAATTCCGCGACGGCGTCAGCGGAACATCGATCGATCCGGGTCGCGCCCGACACGCTCCAGCCCGTCAACGGAACGGGCCGCCCCGCGAAAGTTCGCGCGGGACGGCCCGATGTTGGCACGCACCCTGTGGTGCGTTTGCAGTTGGTTACTGGTTGTTCTGGCGATGCAGGAAGCGCGGGATGTCGAGCGGTTCCTTGTCGTCGCCGCCGCGGGCCGGGGCGCGACCCGCATTGGCCATCCGCTCGAACAAGGTGCCGCCGGGCTTGCGCGCCGGGGGAGCCTCTTCGCGGGCGGCGGGTTCGGCGGGGACTTCGGGGTTCAGCCAGCGGCGGCGGGCCTGGCTCGGCTGCGCGCCGAAGTCGCTCGCCGGGGTGGGCGCGGGGATCGGCGCCGGCGCGGCAGTGTCTGCGCCGAGCACCAGTTCGTCCTCGTCGGCCTGCGGCGGGGCGTCATAGGTCGAATGCGGCACGATGCGTTCGGACACCGACGGCTGCACCACCCCCTGCGGGAACCGGTCCAGCGGCGCGGGCGCGGGTGCTTCCTGGAGATGCTCGGCGGCGGCACCGCTCGGCGCGACCGGCGCGGGCTGTACCGGGGTCTGCTGGACCGGTGCGGCCTGGGTCGGGGCGGCAGGGGTACGGCGTGCGGCGGCGTTGAAGCTGAACGCGCGGGTCGGCTCGGCCTGCGCCGGGGCGGGCACCGCCTTCGACGGTGCCTCGTCCTCGATGCCGGTCGCGACGACCGAGACGCGGATCTTGCCTTCCAGTTCGGAATTGAACGCCGAACCCCAGATGATGTTGGCGTCGTCGTCGACCAGTTCGCGGATGTGGTTCGCGGCCTCGTCCACTTCCAGCAGGCGCATGTCGTCGCCGCCGGTGATCGACACGATCA
Organism: Sphingomonas silueang; assembly: GCF_040049155.1. Lineage (NCBI taxonomy): Bacteria > Pseudomonadati > Pseudomonadota > Alphaproteobacteria > Sphingomonadales > Sphingomonadaceae > Sphingomonas > Sphingomonas silueang. The sequence goes on along the minus strand of NZ_JBDZDK010000019.1, from coordinate 28,519 downwards.
CGCCCTTGGCCCCGTTCAGCGACACGCCGTCGAGCAGCGGGTTGGCGATCGCCTGCTGCGCCGCCTCGATCGCGCGATTGTCGCCCTCGGCCTCGCCGGTGCCCATCATCGCCTTGCCCATCTCCTGCATCACCGAACGCACGTCGGCGAAGTCGAGGTTGATGAGGCCGGGCATGACCATCAGGTCGGTGATGCCGCGCACGCCCTGTTGCAGCACCTCGTCCGCCATCTCGAACGCCTGCTTGAAGGTCGTGTTGGCGTTGGCGATCAGGAACAGGTTCTGGTTCGGGATGACGATCAGCGTATCGACGTACTTCTGCAGTTCCTCGATCCCCGCATCCGCCGACTTGGCGCGACGCTTGCCCTCGAAGGCGAAGGGACGGGTGACGACGCCGACGGTCAGGATGCCCATCTCGCGCGCCGCCTTGGCGATCACCGGGGCCGCGCCGGTGCCGGTGCCGCCGCCCATGCCCGCGGCGATGAAGCACATGTGCGCGCCGTCGAGGCTCTTCTGGACCTGTTCGATCGTCTCCTCGGCGGCGGCGCGACCGATTTCGGGGCGGCTGCCCGCGCCCAGCCCCTGGGTGATCTTGGCACCCAGTTGGATGCGCTGCGGGGCGGACGACTGCTTGAGCGCCTGCGCATCGGTGTTCGCGACGAGGAACTCGACGCCCTGCACCTCGGCCCGGATCATGTTGGCGATGGCGTTGCCACCCGCGCCGCCGACACCGATCACGGTGATGCGCGGGGTCAGTTCGTCCACGTCGGGTGCCAGAAACTCAATGCTCATCACTCGATCTCCCTGTCCCGGTCGGCACCGGGAGTAAATCCAATATAGGGTTGTGCATCAAGCCGGGGGGCGATCCTAGTCCCCGGCCGGGGAAAAGACACAAAAAGTCAATAGTTCGTCCGAAAGGCGGTCCACAATCGCTGGAAGAACGCGCCGGTGGTCGGTCGCGACACGATCTGCCCGCCCGAGGGCAGCGTGCGCAGGTCGACCGGGTTGGACGCGGCGAACATGGCGAGGCCCGCCAGCGTCGCGAAGCCCGGCCCGGCATGCGCCTCCGGCAGCATCGCAAGGCCGCGCGCCCGCCCGACCCGGACCGGGCGGCCCAGCGCCTGCTGCGCATAGTCGGCGATGCCCTTCAGCTCCGCGCCGCCGCCGGTCAGCACCACCTGCCGCCCGACCGGATCGTCGAAGTGCAGGCGGCGCAGCTCCTTGCTGATTTCAGCGACCAGCCGGTCGAGCCGCTGGCGGATGACCGCGATCAGCTGCGCCCGGGTGATGCGCGTGCCCTCGGCATCCTCGTCGGCGCGGACGGGGGCGACGTCGATCATGTCGTGATTGTCGCGCGGGGACATGTTGGCCGATCCGTAGAAGCATTTCAGCCGCTCCGCCTGCGCGCGGTTGGTACCGAAGGCGGAGGCCACGTCGTCGGTGATGTCGCTGGCCCCCATCGCGATCGAGGCAAGGCCGGTCAGCACCCCGTTGGCGAAGACCGAGACATTGGTGATCCCCGCCCCGATCTCGACCAGCGCGACGCCCAGTTCGCGCTCCTCCTCCGACAGGCAGGCGAGGCCGGTGGCGACCGGCGCCGCGACGATCGACTTCGTCTCCAGATGCGCCGAGCGGACGCACAGGTCGAGGTTGCGCACCGGCGATCCTTCGGTCGCCACCACATGGATTTCCACGCCGAGGCGATCGGCGTGCAGCCCCTTGGGCTCCTTCACCCCGCCGAGGCCATCGAGCGTGTAGCGCATCGGTTGCGCGTGGAGCACCATCCGCTGCCCCGGATCGATCGCATTGCGACCCGCCTTCAGCAGCGCATCGATATCCGACTGTTCGACGCGGTGGCCGCCGAGATCAACCTCGAGCTTGACGATATCGGAGACGAGGCCGCCCGCCGAGAAGCTGACCCACACGTCCTCGATATTGAAGCCTGCGATGCGTTCGGCCTGTTCCACCGCCTCGCGCACCGCCGTCTCGGTCGCCTTCATGTCGGCGATATAGCCGCGCTTGACGCCCCGGCTTTCGCGCTGGCCGGTGCCGAGCACGGTCAGTTCGCCATCGTCATCGACCCGCGCGATCAGCGCCGACACCTTCGACGTGCCGATATCGAGTGCGGTGATGAGCCCTTCCGGTGCCGCCTTCGCCATGTCTGCCCCCTTCGATTACCCCCGTCAGCCCACGTCCGGCAGCATCGCCGCCGCCGTGTTTCCGCCCGTCGCCTCGCCCGAATCCTCCGCGTCCAGCGGCTTGGCGGACTTCATCCGCACCACCAGCTTGGACGGATCGCGCAGGTCGAAGCGTTCATAGCCCTTGCCGAGCAGCCCCAGCGTCCCGTCGAGTTGCGCGAACTTCACCAGCGCGCGTGCCGCATCGCCCTCCCCTTCGGGCAGGACCAGACGCTCCCCGGTGTTAAACACCAGATCCCACCTTCGGTTCCCGACCCATACCGCAGCTTTCACGACGGGCTTGAGCGCGGGCGCGGCGGCCATCAGCTTGCGATAGGCGGGCTCCTGCGCATTGGCCCCCTCGCCGATCACCAGCGGCAGGCGCGGCATCCGCCCCGGCTGCACCCCGTCGAGCAGCACGCCGCCCGAATCGATGAGCATCAGCCGGCCCTTGTTCTGCCACACCGCCGCGGGATCGCGCTCGACCACGTCGACCACCAGCGTGTCGGGCAGGCGGCGCGAGACGCGGGCGTCGGCGATCCAGCCATAGTCGAGCAGCTTCTGCCGCGTGGCGTCGAGATCGACCAGCGGCATCGCGCGCGAACGCTGGTCGAGCGCCACGGCATAGACCGAGGTGGCGTCCATCCGCTTGAGCCCGGTCACCTCGATCTGTTCGACGCGGAAGCCCGCAGCACCCACCGCCTCCGCCGCCGCGACGCCGATCGCGCCGAACAGGCCGAACCAGTTGGCGAGCGCGAGGGCGATGGCGGCGGCCCCGGCGGTCAGGCTCCAGCCGACGATGCGGCGCGCGGTGGCCGCGCCGCCCGGCAGCGCCGCGACCGCCTGATCGAGGACCGAGGCGCGGACCGGGCGCTTGGGCTGGACCCGGCGCTTGGGCTTGACGGTGCGGCTCTGCGAGACGCGCCGCGTGGTCTGGGTCATCGCATCGCCTCCTCGACGATCCAGCCGACCAGCGCCTCGTACGACATGCCGACATGGCGGGCCTGTTCGGGAACGAGGCTCAAGGGGGTCATGCCCGGCTGGGTATTGGTTTCGAGGACGAACAGCCCGTCGATCCCGCGCTCGTCGTCCCAGCGGAAGTCGGTGCGCGACGCGCCCTTGCACCCCAGCACGCGGTGCGCGGTGACGGCATAGGCCATGCACGCCTGCGCGATCTCGTCGGGGATGTCGGCGGGGCAGACATGTTCGGTCAGGCCATCGGTATATTTGCTGTCGTAATCGTAGAAGCCGCTCTTGGGCTTCAGTTCGGTGACGCCCAGTGCCCGGTCGCCGAGCACCGCGGTGGTCAGTTCGCGGCCCCGGATGAAGGGTTCGGCGAGCAGTTCGTCGAATTCGGCCCATGGCCCCTGCGCATCGCGGGCGATCGGGTTGCCGTAGTTGCTCTCGTCCGTCACGATCGCGACGCCGACCGACGATCCTTCGCTGACGGGTTTGAGGACATAGGGGCGCGGCAGCGGATCGCGCTCGAACAGTTCCTGCGTCGGCACGATCCGCCCGCCGGGCATGGGGACGCCCGCGGGGACCAGCGCCTGCTTGGTCAGCACCTTGTCGATGGCGATGACCGAGGTGGCGAGGCCGCTATGGGTATAGCGCAGGCCCATCAGGTCCATCATGCCCTGCACCGTGCCGTCCTCGCCCGGCGATCCGTGGAGCGCGTTGAACACGAGGTCGGGCTTCGCCTCGGCCAGGCGGGCAGCGATGTTGCGGTCCATGTCGATGCGGGTGACGCGGTGGCCGAGGGATTCGAGCGCGGCGGCGACGCCCGCGCCGGACATCAGCGACACCTCGCGCTCGGACGACCAGCCCCCCATGAGGACGACGATGTGAAGGGGGTGGGTCACGCGGTCGGTTCCTTTGCTGTCCTGATACATCCGTTCGCTTCGAGCGCAGGGTCGAGCATGTCGAGACCCGAAGTCGAGAAGGCGGTGATGGTGGTACGCGCGTTCTCGACGGGCGCTTCTCGACTTCGCTCGAAGCTGCTCGAACCGAACGGGTGGGGATGGATGCGTCCGTTCACGCCACCCCCACCCGCTGGATTTCCCATTCGAGGGTCACGCCCGAAGCGGCAAGCACCTTGGCCCGGACTTCCTCGCCCAGCGCCTCGATATCGGCGCTGGTGGCCTGGCCGGTGTTGAGCAGGAAGTTGCAATGTTTTTCCGATACCTGCGCGTCGCCCTTGCGAAGGCCCCTGCACCCCGCCGCATCGACCAGCGCCCATGCCTTGTGCCCGTCCGGGTTCTTGAAGGTCGAGCCGCCGGTCTTGCTGCGCAGCGGTTGCGAGGCTTCGCGGGCGGCGGCGATGCGGTCCATCTCGGCCTGGATGGCTTGTGGCTCGCCGGGTTCGCCGCGGAAGGTGGCGGCAACGACGATCGCGCCTGCGGGCAGGTCGCTGTGGCGGTAGCGGTAGTTGAGGTCGGCGCCCGACAGGGTGACGCGGGTGCCGTCGCGCAGCACCACCTCGGCCGATACCAGCACGTCGGCCACCTCGCGGCCATAGGCGCCGCCGTTCATGCGGACGAAGCCGCCGACCGTGCCAGGGATCGAGCGCAGGAACTCGACGCCCGCGATCCCTGCACCGCGCGCGGTGGAGGAGACGAGGATGCCGCTCGCCCCGCCGCCGCAGCTGAGGGTGAGGCCGTCGGCCGCGACCTTCGCGAACGGCTTGCCCAGCCGCACGACGACGCCGGGAACGCCGCCGTCGCGCACGATCAGGTTGGAGCCGAGCCCCAGCCCCATCACCGGCAGCGCGGGATCGAGCGCGCGCAGGAAATCGGACAGGTCGTCGGTATCGGCAGGCTCGAACAGCCACTCGGCATGCCCGCCCGCCTTGAACCAGACGAGCGGGGCGAGCGGTGCGTTCGGGGTCAGCCGCCCCCGGACAGGCGGCAGGCCGGTCATTTTCCGATGCCCCAGAAACGCGCCCAGCCCGTCCATGCCTCCGCCTGTGCATCGGCCACCTGCTTGCCGATCGCCGACAGGTCGCGCGCCTCGGCGCTGTCGAGCAGCTTCTGCGCCGCATCGAGCTGCGCCTGCTGCGCGCGCAGGATTTCGCGCTGCATCTCGACCGCGGTGGAGAACCAGTCGCTCATGCCAACCGCTCCCGGATCGCGGCAGGCAGCCCGGCGGCGATCCTGGTGATGTCGCCCGCGCCGAGACAGACGATCAGGTCGCCGTCCTGCCCCTGTGCCGCCAGCGCATCGGCCAGCGCGTCGCGGTCGGCGGCGACCTGTGCCGAGCGATGGCCGCGCAGGCGGATGCCGTCGACCAGCGCCTCGGCATCGACGCCGGGCACCGGGGCCTCGCCTGCCGCATAGACCGGCAGGACATGGACCGCATCGGCATCGTTGAACGCCTGTGCGAACTCGTCCATCAGCGCGCCCAGCCGGGAATAGCGGTGCGGCTGGACTACCGCGATCACCCGGCCCCCGGTCGCCTCGCGCGCCGCCGAGAGCACCGCGCGGATCTCGACCGGGTGGTGGCCGTAATCGTCGATCACGGTCATGCCCGCGACCTCACCCACCTTGGTGAAGCGGCGCTTGACCCCGCCGAACTTGGCGAAGCCCTGCGCGATCGTCGCATCGTCCAGCCCCAGCTCGACCGCGACCGCGATCGCCGCCAGCGCGTTCTGGACATTGTGACGCCCCGCCATCGGCAGGTGGATGCCGTGGATCGTGCGCGTATTGCCCTCCCGGTCGCGCACCACGCAGTCGAAGCGGTTGCCGTCGCGTCCCGCCGTCACCTCGACGCCGCGAATGTCGGACTGGGCGGAAAAGCCGTAGGTCACGATCCGCCGGTCGCGGATGCGCGGGATCAGCGCCTGCACCTCCGGATGATCGAGGCACAGCACCGCCGCACCGTAGAAGGGCACGTTCTCGATGAACTCGACATAGGCGTCCTTCGCCCGGTCGAAGCTGCCATAATGGTCGAGATGCTCGGGATCGATGTTGGTGACGACCGCGATCGTGCCGTCGAGGCGCAGGAAACTGCCGTCGCTCTCGTCCGCCTCGACCACCATCCAGTCGGAGGCACCCAGCCGCGCGTTCGATCCGTAGCTGTTGATGATCCCGCCGTTGATGACGGTCGGATCGACCCCGCCCGCATCGAGCAGCGCGGCGATCAGCGAGGTCGTCGTCGTCTTGCCGTGCGTGCCCGCCACCGCGACCGTGGATTTGAGGCGCATCAGCTCGGCGAGCATCTCCGCGCGGCGTACCACGGGGATGCGGTTGGCCAAGGCGTGATCGCGCTCCGGGTTGCCCGGCTTGATCGCGGTGGAGGTGACGACCACCGCCACGCCCTCCACATTCTCCGCCCGGTGGCCGATCGCCACCGGGATGCCGCGCGCGCGCAGGCCGTCGATCACATAGCCCTCGGCCACGTCCGACCCCTGCACCTTGTAGCCGAGATTGTGCATCACCTCGGCGATGCCCGACATGCCGATGCCGCCGATGCCGACGAAATGGATCGTGCCGATGTCGGTCGCGACTCCCTTCACGCGAAAGCCTCCCTGGGTTTGCCGGTCCTGGCGGGTTTGCCGATCTTCGCCGGGGGCGAATCGATGCTCTCGACCAGATCGGCGAGGTCGCGCACCGCGAACGGACGGCCGCAGCCGCGCGCGCGCGCCGCCGCATTCTCCAGCGCGGCGGGATCGAGGCCGAGCTTCTGGATCTGCTTGGCGAGTTCGGCGGCGGTGAAGGCCGACTGCTGGATCGCGCGCGCCCCCCCTGCCCCCGTGATCTCGCGGCAGTTGGCGGTCTGGTGATCGTCGGTGGCGGACGGCAGCGGCACGAGGATCGCGGGACGCCCGGCGGCGGTGAGTTCCGCGATGGTCGAGGCTCCGGCGCGCGCGATCACGACATGCGCCCACGCCAGCCGGTCGGGCAGGTCGGGGAGATAGGTCGCGATCTCCGCGGGGATGGCGTGTTCGGCATATTTGGCGCGCACCGCGTCGATATCCTCGATCCGCGCCTGATGCGTCACCTGCATCCGCCGCCGGAACGCGATGGGGAGGAGCGCGAGACCGTCGGGCACGACCTGGCTGAGGATGCTCGCCCCCTGGCTGCCGCCGGTGACGAGCACGCGGAAGATGCCGTCCTCGTCGAGCGGCGGATAGGGACGGTCGCGTAGCGCCAGCACGCTTTCGCGCACCGGATTGCCGACCAGATGCGTCTTGGGGACGTATTTCGCCTTCAGCCGATCGACCTCGGCATAGCTGGTGGCGATGCCGTCGACGCTGCCCGCGACCAGCCGGTTGACCCGGCCCAGCACGGCATTCTGTTCGTGGATGATCGTCGGCACCTTCTGCGCAAAGGCGGCGAGCAGCGCGGGGAGCGCCGGATATCCGCCGAAGCCGATGACGGCGGCGGGGCGGAAGGTCTTGTACAGCTCGATCGCCATCGCGCGCCCGGCCAGCATCTGCCGCCCGGCCTTTGCCCAGCCGATCGGCCCGCCCGCCAGCCGCCCGGCGGGCAGGACATGCGTCTGCACGCCGTCGAACAGGTCGGGAAAGCGCACCCCGCGTTCGTCGCTGACCAGCGCGACGCGGTGGCCGCGCTTCATCAGTTCGGTCGCAAGGGCGGCGGCGGGGACCATGTGGCCGCCGGTACCGCCCGCTGCCAGCACATAATGTTTGCTCATTTCGCTCCGCTCCAGCGCTGCGGCCCATAGGGCGAGCGGGTGAGATACGGGTTCCGGCGGGTGAAAGCGAGCAGCAGGCCCATGGCCGTCGACAGCGCGATCATCGACGACCCGCCATAGGAGATGAACGGCAGCGTCATCCCCTTGGACGGGGCGATGCCGACGTTGACCGCCATGTTGATGAGTGCCTGCGCCCCGAACTGCACCGCCAGCCCTGCGGCGGCGAGCAGCTTGAACGCATCCTCCTCGTCCAGCAGGCGGACGAACACCCGCACCACGATCGCGAGGAAGATCAGCGCGATGATGCCGCACGCGATCAGGCCGAACTCCTCGCCCACCACCGCGAAGATATAGTCGGTATGCGCCTCGGGCAGCTTGAACTTGATCCGCCCGCCGCCCGGACCGGTGCCGGTCATGCCGCCGGCAGTCAGCACGGCATGCGCCATGTCGACCTGATAGCTGTCGGTCGCGGCGCTTTCCGGATCGGGAAACAGGAAGCCGTCGATCCGGACGCGCGCCGTGCCGTAGAAGGTATAGGCGGCGGCGACCAGCCCGATGCCCGCCGCCCCGAGCAGCGCCATCACCCGGATCGGTATCCCGGAGATCAGCAGCAGCGCCGCCCATACCGCACAGAAGATCACCGTCTGCCCGAAATCGGGCTGCAGCATCAGGCAGACCGCGATCCCCGCGGTCAGCGCGCCCGTCACCCACAGCATCGGCAGCTGCGGGTCCTTGGCGCGCAGCGACAGCAGCCATGCGGTCGTCACGATGAACATGGGTTTGAGGAACTCGGACGGCTGGAACTGGCCGATGCCGAGGTTGACCCAGCGCCGCGCGCCGTTCGCCTCCACGCCGACGATGGGCGTGACGGCCAGCACCAGCAGCAGCACCGCGGTGCCGAGCAGGCACAGCCGCCGCGCCAGCGTGACCGGCAGCATCGACACGGCGATCATCACCGGAAAGGCGAGCGCGATCCATGCCGCCTGCCGCCAGAAATACATCATCGGCGGCACGGTCACGTCGCCGCCCGAATAGCGCACGGCGGACGCGGGCGAGGCGGCGGCGACCGCGACGAGGCCGATCGCGATCAGCGTCATCGCGATCAGCAGCAGCACGCGATCGACCTCGCGGAACCATGCCCCGATCGGCGAGCGGGCGCTGCGGCCCTGCAACGTGTCGACGCGCTGGCGGACGCTCGGTGCACTCATCGCAATGCCTCCACGGCGGCGGCGAAGGCGCGACCGCGCGCCTCGTAATCGCTGAACTGGTCGAACGAGGCGCAGGCCGGGGACAGCAGCACCGTGTCGCCCGGCCGGGCCTGCGCGGCGGCGGCGGCGACGGCGGCATCGAGGGTGTTTGCGATCTCTACGGCCATATCGGGGGCGAGCAGCTCGGCAAAGCGTTCGGCGGCGGTACCGATGGTATAGGCGCGCACGACGTTGCCGAAGGCGGGGCGGCATGCCGCGAGGCTGTCGCCCTTCGCCAGTCCGCCGACGATCCAGTGGATGCGGGGAAAGGCGTTGAGCGCAGGCGCGGTCGATTCGGGGTTGGTCGCCTTGCTGTCGTCGACATAGGCGACGCCGCCGACATCGGCGACATGCGCCATGCGGTGCGGGAGCGCGCGGTAGGTCCTGAGCGCGGCGTCGATCGTGGGGCGATCGATCCCCAGCGCCTCGCAGGCGGCGATGGCGGCCAGCGCGTTCTGCGCATTGTGCGGTCCGGCGAGCGCGGGGCCGAAGTCGGGCAGCACATCGGGCACGGCGATGCGGATCGCGCGGCCGCCGAGGGTGTCGGCGATCGCGCGCGACGGGGCGTCGCCCGTGCCGACGATCGCGGCATGCCCTGCCGACTGCATCGCGAACAACCGCGCCTTGGACGCGGCATAGGCGTCGAACCCGGCATAGCGGTCGAGATGGTCGGGGGTGATGTTGAGCAGCACCGCGACGTCGCAGTCGAGGCTCTGCGTCAGGTCGATCTGGTAGCTCGACAGTTCGAGGACATAGACGCCGCCGTCCGGCAGCGGCTCCTGTTCGAGGATCGGCAGCCCGATGTTGCCGCCCATGCGCGTCGGCACGCCTGCCTGCGACAGGATATGGTGGATCAGCGCGGTGGTGGTCGACTTGCCGTTGGTGCCGGTGATGCCGACGACCTTGTGCGGCGGCAGGTCCGCGCGGGCCTGCGCGAAGAGTTCGATGTCGCCGAGGACGGGCACGTCGCCCGCATGCGCGACGATCGGGTGCCGGTTGAGCGGCACGCCGGGCGACACGACCACGCCGTCCAAGCCGGTCAGGTCGATCGAGAGTGGGTCGGCGAGCGTCAGATCCTCCCCGGCACGGGGAGGGGGACCGTCCGCAGGACGGTGGAGGGGGATGTCCGCGGGCGATGACGCTTGGGGAGCATCCCCCTCTCCCCGCAAACGGGGAGACGGAGACATGGCGTCGCGCCTGGCGGCATCGCCGTCCCACGCCACCACGCTCGCCCCGCCCGCCAGCAGCGCGCGCACCGTCGCCGCGCCGGAGCGCGCGAGGCCCAGCACCGCGTACCGCTTGCCTGCCCAGGCGCGCGCGACAATCACCGCAGCTTCAGCGTCGAGAGCCCCGCCAGCGCGAGCACGAACGCGACGATCCAGAAACGGATCACCACGGTCGCCTCCGCCCAGCCGAGCTGCTCGAAATGATGGTGGATCGGGGCCATGCGAAAGATGCGGCGGCCGGTGCGCTTGAACCAGAAGACCTGGATGATGACGCTCAGCGCCTCCACGACGAACAGCCCGCCGATGATGCCGAGCACGATCTCGTGGTGCGACGACACCGCGATGGTGCCGAGCGCCCCGCCCAGCGCAAGACTGCCGGTGTCGCCCATGAATACCGCGGCGGGCGGCGCGTTGTACCACAGGAATCCCAGCCCCGCCCCGACGATCGCCCCGCAGAACAGCGCGAGGTCGCCCGCGCCCGGCACGTGCGGGATGCCGAGATAGGCGGCGAACTTGGCGTTGCCGACCATGTAGACGATCAGCATGAACGCGACCGAGGCGATGATGACCGGCATAGTCGCAAGGCCGTCCAGCCCGTCGGTCAGGTTCACCGCATTGCCGAACGACACGATCGTGAAGGCGGCGAACACGATGTACACCGGCCCCAGATCGATCGCGACGCCGGAGAAGAACGGCACGTACAGCATCGTGCCGGTCTGGCGGATGATGATCCAGCTCGCGATTCCCGCGATCAGGAATTCGAGCAGCAGCCGGGTACGCCCGGAGACGCCCGCCGTGCTCGCCTTGCGCACCTTGTCGTAATCGTCGAGGAAGCCGATCGCCGCGAAACCGAGCGTCACGAACAGGCACGCCCAGACGAACGGATTGGCGAGGTCCATCCACAGCAGCACCGCGATGGCGAGCGAGGTGAGGATCATCAGCCCGCCCATCGTCGGCGTGCCGCGCTTGGCGAGGTGCGTCTGCGGGCCGTCGAGCCGGATCGGCTGGCCCTTGCCCTGGCGCACGCGCAGCCAGCCGATGAACTTCGGCCCGATCAGCAGCCCGATGAACAGCGCGGTCGCCGTCGCCGCGCCGGTGCGGAACGACAGATAGCGAAAGAGGTTCAGAACACCCGGAAAGCCCAGATATTCCGCGATTTCATACAACATCAGCCCTGCCCCGAGAGAGCGGCGACGACCCGCGCCAGCCCCACCCCGTTCGATCCCTTCACCAGCACCGCATCCCCCGGCAGCAACAGGTCGGCAAGGACCCGCGTCGCCTGAGCGGCGTCGGGCACATGGACGGTTTCGATGCGGCCCTCAAGCGCCTTGGCGAGCGGGAGCATCCCCGCGCCCACCAGCACGGCGCGCGAAACGCCCGCTTCGTCGATCGGCACCGCCAGTCCGGCGTGATAGGCATCGGACGCATCGCCCAGCTCGCGCATCTCGCCGAGCACCGCGACGCGGCGGGGCGCGCGCTCGGCGGCGAGCACCTTGAGCGTCGCACGCATCGAGGCGGGGTTGGCGTTGTAGCTCTCGTCGATCAGCAGCGCCTCGCCGCCCGGCACCGCGATCGCGCGCCGTGCGCCGCGTCCGGCCAGTCCCTCCAGATCGGCGAGCGCCAGCCCTGCGACGCCGAGGTCGCCGCCGATCGCATCGACCGCCGCCAGCACCGCCAGCGAATTGGCGACCCAGTGATCGCCCGGCTGGCTGAGCGTGTAGCTCACCTCGCGCTCGCCCACCCGCGCGGTGACGAAGCTGCCGCCGCCCATCACGCGGGCATGTTCCACCGCCTGCACATCCGCCCCGTCGCGCAGGCCGAAGCTGACGATGCGGCCCGCATGTGGCTGTGCCGCCGCGACCAGCGTGCCGTGGTGCGGGCTGTCGAACGGCACGATCGCGGTGCCGCCGGGGGTGAGCCCCTCGAAAATCTCGCCCTTGGCGCGGGCGATCGCGTCCTCGCCGGTGAAGAATTCGGTGTGGGCGGGCGCGATGGTGGTGACGATCGCCACGTCGGGGCGGACCAGCCGGGTCAGTTGCGACAGTTCGCCCGCGTGGTTCATGCCCATCTCGAACACCGCCGCCTGCGTTTGCGCGGGCATGCGGGCGAGGCTCAAGGGCACGCCGGTGTGGTTGTTGTAGCTCTTGACCGAGCGATGGCCGTGGCCGTGGGTGATCCGGTCGAGCGCGGCGAACAGCGCCTCCTTGGTCCCGGTCTTGCCGACCGATCCGGTGACGCCGATCACCCGCGCCGTCGTGCGCGCGCGGGCGGCGTGGGCGAGCAGGTCGAGCGCGGCGGTCGTGTCGTCGACCAGCACGTGCGGGCCGTCGACCGGCTGCGACACCAGCGCGCCCGCCGCCCCTTGCGCGAACGCCTGGGCCACGAAGCGGTGGCCGTCGGTCGCCTCGCCCGAGAGCGCGACGAACAGGTCGCCGGGGCCGACCTCGCGACTGTCGAACGCGATGCCGGTGACCGCGAAGTCGGCGGAGGCGGTGCCGCCGGTCGCGGCGGCGATCGCGGCGGAGGTCCAGAGGGGGGTCATGCGGCCCTCTCCCGCGCCGACCGTACCCCCGCGCAGGCGGGGGTCCAGGGTTGCTCATCACGACCGTTGATGTTCGTGGCTCTGGCCCCCCGCCTGCGCGGGGGTACAACAAGCGTCGGCGCCCTCACCGCGCGCATTCCCGCGCGACCTGCACGTCGTCGAACGGCAGGATCATGTCGCCGACGATCTGCCCCTGCTCATGCCCCTTGCCCGCGATCAGCACGATGTCGCCAGGCAGCGCCATGGCGCAGGCGGCGCGGATCGCCGCGCGCCGGTCGCCGATCTCGGTGGCACCCGGCGCACCTTCGAGCACCTGCGCGCGGATCGCGGCGGGGTCTTCGGTGCGGGGATTGTCGTCGGTGACGATCGCGACGTCGGCCTTGGCCGCCGCCACCTCGCCCATCGGCGCGCGCTTGCCCGTGTCGCGGTCGCCGCCTGCGCCGAACACGACGATCAGCCGCCCCTCCGCATGCGGGCGCAGCGCGGCGATGGCGGCGTCGAGCGCATCGGGGGTATGGGCGTAATCGACATAGACCGGCGCGCCGTTGGCGAGGATCACCGCACGCTCCAGCCGCCCGCGCACCGGCTGCAACCGGGCGAGCCCGGCCAGCGTGGCTTTGAGGTCGCCGCCGGTCGCGAGGACAAGGCCCGCGGCGGTGAGCGCGTTCGCCGCCTGATAGGCGCCGATCAGCGGCAGCTTGACGCTGTGCGTCGCCCCTTCCGCCTCGATCGTCAGCGTCTGCCCCAGCAGGCTCGGCGCGCGACCGGTCAGGCGCAGCGTGTCGCCATGTTCGCCGACGGTGACGAGCGCGTTGCCGCGCACCCGCGCCAGATCGATCACCCGGTCGGCGTGCGGATCGTCGACCCATACCACCGCCGTGCCGTCGTCGGCCAGCACCTCGGCGAACAGCCGCAGCTTGGCGGTCAGATAGCTGGCCATGTCGCCGTGATAGTCGAGATGGTCGCGGCTGAGGTTGGTGAAGGCGGCAGCGCGCACCGGCAGCCCTTCGGTGCGATATTGCGACAGGCCGTGGCTCGACGCCTCGAACGCGAGATGGGTCACGCCCTCGCGCGCGAGGCCCGCCACGTTCGACAGGAAGGTGACGACATCGGGGGTGGTCAGCCCGGTCGTGACCCGTTCGTCGGCGGTGGTCACGCCCAGCGTCCCGATCGACGCGGCGTGATGCCCCTGCATCCGCCACAATTGCCGCACCATCTCGACGGTGCTGGTCTTGCCGTTGGTGCCGGTGACGGCCACGCAGGTCTGGGGGAACGGCGCGAAGAAGGTCGCGGCGGCGCGGGCGAACGCCTCGCGCGGGTCGTCGGCGGCGATGTGCAGCGCGCCCTCCACCACCGCGTCCCGCCGCGCGACCACGGCGATCGCGCCCGATGCAATCGCGGCGGGAATATAGTCCTCGCCGTTCACCCGTGCGCCCCGGAACGCGCCGAAGATCGTGCCCGGCGCGACCTTGCGATGATCGATCGCGAATCCGGTCACGACCGCATCCTCGGTTCCGCCGGTAATCTGTCCCAGTCTCATTCCGCGCCCGCCGCCATCTTCTTGGTGCCCGGCGCATGCCATAGCAGGCTGCGCAGCGACGTCATGTCGAGATCGGCATTGGCATCGGGAATGACGCCGAGCAACGGCCCGGTGCGCGAGATCACCCGGCTGACCACCGGCGCGGCGGTCCATGCCGCCGTGGTGAAGCCGAACGTCTCCTTGGTGCCCTTCGGACTGTCGAGCATCGCGATCACGACATAGCGCGGGCGGTCCATCGGGAAGACGGCGGCGAAGGTCGAGACGTTGACCTTCCGCGAATAGCCGCCACCCGCGCCCACCGTTTCGGCGGTGCCGGTCTTGCCGCCGACGCGGAAGCCGGGGGCCTCGGCCTTCTTGCCGGTGCCGTCGGTGACGATCAGGCGCAGCAGCCCGCGCATCTTGGCGCTGGTCGCCTCCGAAAACACGCGGCGGCCCGCCGGTGCCTGTCCGGGCTTGAGCTTCAGCATGGTCGCCGGACGCCAGATGCCGCCGTTGACCAGCGCGGCATAGGCGCTGGCGAGGTGCAGCGGCGTCACCGCGATGCCGTGACCGTAGGCGGTGGTCATCGTCGTGGTGCGCGCCCAGAAGTGCGGCCAGATCGGACGCGCCTTTTCGAGTTCGATATCCGGCGCGGTGTCGAAATGCAGGTCGCGGAACAGCTTGGCCATGCGGTCCGGCCCCATTTCGTCGGCGATGCGCGCGGTCGCGATGTTCGATGAATGGACCAGCGTCTCAGGGATGTTCAGCCAGCGCTTCTGCGCGTGATCGTCGCGGATGCGAAAACCGCCGATCGCCAGCGGCTGCGTCGCGTCATAGCGCTTGGCGAGCGACGGGGCCACGCCGCTGTCGAGCGCCGCCGCCATCGTCAGCGGCTTGAACGCGGAACCGAGTTCGTAGACGCCCTGCGTCACCGTGTTCATCTGACCGGTATTGGCGGTGACGTGATTGGGGTTGAAGGTGGGCAGCGAAGTCATCGCGATGACTTCCCCGGTGTCGCTGTCGAGCACCACGCCGCCCGCGCCGCGCGCCTGGAACACCGCCATCGCATTGGCGAGTTCGCTCTCCAGCGCCGCCTGTACCCGGAGGTCGAGGCTAAGCGCGACGGCATGGCCGCGCTCCGCCGGATTGGCGAGGCGGGCGTTCAGGAACTTCTCCATGCCGCGCACGCCGCGCCCGTCCATGTCGAGATAGCCCAGCGCATGCGCCGCCATCGCGCTTTGCGGATAGAGCCGCTCGGGCTCGCGGCCGAGCGCGATGCCGGGTTCGCCGAGCGCGTTGACCGCCTCGACCAGCTGTGGCAGCGCGCGGCGCTTGAGATAGACGAAGCCGCGATCGGCGGTCAGCTGGGCATAATAATGCGCCGCGCCCTGTTCGGGCATCAGCTCGGCGAGACGCCCTGCCAGCTCGCGCTTGTCGCCGATCACCTTGTCGGGGCGGACCGCGATCGACCACGCATCAATCGTGCGGGCGAGCGGCGCGCCGTTGCGATCGACCAGATCGCCGCGCAACGGCACCAGCGCCGCCTCCGCCGCGATCGCCGAGCGCGGCTCCGCCACCAGCCCGAGCATCGCGAGACGGGCGAGCACCACCGTCACCCCGGCGGCGAACAGCAGCAGCAGGATCATCAGCCGGTAATGCGCGATCGCGACCATCGAATGGCGCGATCCGTCCGGGCGTTGCTGGTGCAGCGGGGGAGCCACGACGACGATCACCGGAGCGTCGCCTCCTTGCGTGCCGCGCGGCCGAGATCGCCGAGCGTCGTGTCGCTGAGCAAGGTGCGATCGAGCATGGCGACCGCGCGCACCTTCGCGGCACGGGCGCTTGCCGTCGTGACGGGCGCGGCGGGCGCGGGCTTCGCGGGTTCGGCCCTGGCGACGGCGGCGGGCGGTGCCGGTTCGGCCCTGGCGGGGGCGGCGGGGGACGTCACCGGCGCGGCGGCGGGCACCGCGTCGGGAACGGGAACATAGTCCATCGGCGCGGCGGGCACGACATAGGCGAGCGCGATATTGCCCCCTTCGGTCCGGCCCGGCAGCGAGGCGAGCTGATGTTCGCCGCCGACATATTGTTCGGCGCGCGGCGCGGCGAGCGAGAGCACGTCGCCGTTCCACCGTTCGAGCTGCGCCAGATTGGCGCGCGTGTCGAACTCGGTCTCGAGGTCGCGGATCTCCTTGCGCGCCTGCACGATCTGTTTCTCGACCGCCTCGACGCGCGCCCGCTCCGCCGCGCCCTGCGATATGACGAGGTAGAAGGCGGGGGCCATGATGCCCACCGCCACCAATTTGCCCAGTGTCCCGAACCCGAACGTCCCCATCGCACTCTAACTCCCGTTCGAACTCCACGGCGCCGCCGCCGTGCGAATGGCCGCGCGGAGCGTCGCCGAACGCGCGCGCGGATTGATGCTTGTTTCTTCGTCGCCCGGCCGCACCGCCTTGGCAATGCGCTCGAAGGTCGCGTCCGGCCCGGTCGCCACCACCGGGCGGTGGCGCGAACCCGCAGGCATCGCCCCGCCCCGCTCGCGCAGGAACCGCTTCACGATACGGTCCTCGAGGCTGTGGAAGCTCACTACCGACAGCCGCCCGCCGGGGGTGAGCACCCGCTCCGCCGCGTCGAGCCCGGCGGTCAGCTCGCCCAGCTCGTCGTTCAGGTGGATGCGCACCGCCTGGAACGCGCGGGTCGCCGGGTCCTTCTTCTCGTGCGGGCGATGGCCGAGCGCGCGGCGCACCACCGCCGCCAGTTCCCCGGTGCGGCTGAACGGCCGCGCGCCGACGATGAAGCTGGCGACGCGGCGGTGGCGCGGCTCCTCGCCATAGCGGTCGAGCACGTCGGCGATCTCCGCCTCGGACGCCGCGTTCAGCCATTCGGCGGCGGTCGGCCCCTCGCGGCTCATCCGCATGTCGAGCGGACCGTCGTGCTGGAACGAGAAGCCGCGATCGGCCTGGTCGAGCTGCATCGACGACACGCCGATGTCCATCACGACGCCCGAAACCGCTTCGATGCCGCGCGCCGCCAGTTCGTGCGCCATCGCCGAGAACGGCGCCTCGATCAGCGTCAGCCGCTCGCCCGCCTCCGCCAGCAGCGGCTGCGCGGCGGCGTGCGCGGTCGGATCGCGATCGAACGCGATGACCCGCGCCCCGGCGGCGAGCATCGCGCGGGTATAGCCGCCCGCGCCGAACGTCGCGTCGACATGGACCTCGCCCGGCTCGATCGCCAGCGCGGCGACGGCTTCGGCCAGCAGGACCGGGATATGCGGGGCGGCGGTCATTGCAGCCCCTTTTCTTCCATCAGGAACTCGCACAGCTCGCGCGTATCGGCGTCGATGGCTTCGTCCGCGATCAGGGTGAACGGGTCCCAGATGTTGAAGGTATCGCCGCGCCCGTGGAAGAACGCCCATTTGTCGATCTTCGCCCGGCGGCGATAGAAGGTCGGCAGGACGAAGCGGCCCGCGCTGTCGAACGGTGCGGATTCGAGATTGCCGAACGCCTTGCCCGCGACATTGTAGTCGGTGTCGACATCCTCGTCGCTGCCCTGCGGCGCGCGGGCATAGAGGATCTTCGGCCAGTTGACGT
This sequence comes from Sphingomonas silueang, assembly GCF_040049155.1. Taxonomy (NCBI): domain Bacteria; kingdom Pseudomonadati; phylum Pseudomonadota; class Alphaproteobacteria; order Sphingomonadales; family Sphingomonadaceae; genus Sphingomonas; species Sphingomonas silueang. The sequence goes on along the minus strand of NZ_JBDZDK010000019.1, from coordinate 10,568 downwards.
CGAACGCGCTGAGGCAGGCATGTTTGGCGTGCCGCTTGACCAGCAGTTCGCGCGCTTCGGCATTGCGCTCCAGCACCGAGCGCAGCTTGGCAGGTACCGCGACGCGACCCTTCGCATCGACCGCCTGAAGCCCATAGCTCAGGTAGAGATCCCTGTCCGACACGTGCCCCTGTCCGGTTGTGCAGGCCACCCCTTCAACAATCCGAACAATACACGCCGGATGTTTGAAAACCCGATCGCAGGACCTGCCCCCTGAAACCGCCTTCGATGTACCAAAATCGCACTTGGGCAACAATGGGCAAAATTGGGTGAAAGTGGGAGAATGCGCCACCATCGCCCGAAAACAGATAAAGTTCTTATTTTGTTCTGGTGTGCGACGGGATATTCTTGCCCGACCGTGCGGGAACACGCCCCACTTGCGGCGCGCCGTGTAGCGGTATTGCGCGGCTCGAATTAATTTTTACGGAGGCGAAACGAACCAGGGATCGATAGGGCCGGTCATGCGTTTTGCGCCGCCCGCGACATACCGCTGGTTCAAAAACCGTGCGGCGGAGATGCCCGCCCGGCGGGTATGTCCGGTGATTCGATGGTGCCGCTTGCCCCGCTCAGCGGGACGGTGCGGGTGCCGTGCCGTTGCCGGGCGTCAGGCCGGGCGATACGCCCAGTTCGGCGAGCGGTTCATCGGGGTTGGCCGGGGCCGCGACGGTGTTTCCGGCGCCCGACGCGCCGTCGTTCTGCAACGTCACATCCTCGCCGATCGGGGTTTCGTCGATCGCCGACCGGAACAGCGCGCTGGCCAGCACGATGAGCAGCACGACCAGGATCAGCCCGGTCGCGCCGACGCGCAGGCGCTGCATGATCTGGGACGGGTCGGTTCGTGGCACCATCGCGGCGAATGCCTACGCGGTCGTACCGCCGCTGTCGACCGCCAACCCCTTCGCCGCCAGCCATTCGGGATTGTACAGCGTCGAGAGATAGCGAAAGCCCGTGTCGCACAGGATCGTCGCGACCCGGCTGCCCGGCCCCAACTGCCGCGCCAGCGCCACCGCACCGCCCACGTTGATCCCCGACGACAGGCCGAGGCACAGCCCCTCCTCCGCGAGCAACCGGCGGACCCAGACCATGCCTTCGGCGTCCGAGATGCGGAACTGGGTGTCGATCGGCGCGCCCTCCAGATTGGCGGTGATGCGGCCCTGCCCGATCCCTTCGGCGACCGACGACCCTTCCGATCGCAACTCGCCGTGCGCGTAATAGTCGTACAGTGCCGCGCCGTGCGGGTCGGTCAGCGCGATACGGATGCGTTCGTCCTTTTCCTTGAGGCCGAGGCCGACCCCGGCAAGCGTGCCGCCGGTGCCCGCCGCGCAGGTGAAGCCGTCGATCCGCCCGTCCATCTGCGCCCAGATCTCCGGCGCGGTGCCGACGATGTGTGCGCGACGGTTGGCGATATTGTCGAACTGGTTGGCCCAGATCGCGTTCGGCGTCTCCTCCGCGATCCGCCTGCTGGTGTGGACGAAATGGCCGGGGTTGGAATAGGGCGCGGCGGGCACCAGCACCAGCTCGGCCCCGAGCGCGCGCAGCGTGTCCATCTTCTCGCGGCTCTGCGTCTCGGGCATGACGATGATCGTCCGATACCCCTTGGCATTGGCGACGAGCGCGAGGCCGATGCCGGTGTTGCCCGCCGTCCCCTCGACGATCGTGCCGCCCGGCCGGATGGCCCCGCGCGCCTCGGCATCCTCGACGATGAACAGCGCGGCGCGGTCCTTCACGCTGGCGCCGGGATTGGCGAATTCGCACTTGGCGAAGATCTCGGCACCCGCCGCCTCGCTCGGCCCCTTCAGCCGGACGAGGGGCGTGTTGCCGATCAGGGCGAGCGTGTCGGAGGCGGTGTGCATAGGCTCCAGATGGCGCAGGCGGTGCCGCTCGGCAAGGCGAGGGCGTGGTAGAATGGGTTGGTCGGGCGCAACGGGGGCTATGCGCTGCTCCCCTCGCCGGAAGGGAGGGGTCGGGGGTGGGTTGGCCCGAGAGGGATCGCCACGCCCGCGCCGCGTCCGCCCGCTACCCCGCCAGCGCGTCGACCAGCGCCTTGACCTTCGCCTGTCGCCATTGCGGCAGCGGGGCGACCAGCCAGTATCCCTGTCGCCCGATGCGGGGTTCGCCGATCACGACCACCCGACCCGCGGCGATATCGTCGCGCGCGAGCAGTTCGGGGACGGTCGCCCGGCCCAGCCCCGCCGCCGCGGCATCGATCGCGAGACCCGCGTCCGCCACGCGGACCAGCGCCGAGGCGTCTTCCGACAGGCAGCCCGCCCAGCCGATCTTCGTATCCGCCCCGCCGCCGGGACGCTCAATCGTGACCATGCCGTCCGATTCCAGCGCCTCGCCCTCATGCGCGCCCGGCCCCTCGCCCCAGCGGATCGCGAGGTCGAGGTTCGCTTCGGTGAAGTCGACCGCATCGTCCGCCGCGACCAGCGCGAAGCGCAGTTCGCCGTCCGCAGCGGCGATGCGCGACAGGCGCGGGAGCAGCCATTTCTGCGTCACGTCGCGCGGGGCGGCGATGGTGAGCGACTTGGACGACTGCCCCGCCTGCATCGCGCGCACCGCTTCCTCGAATTGCAGGAAGCCGCCGCGCAGCGCGGCGAGGCCCGCCTCGCCCTCCGGCGTCAGTTCGAGGCCGCGGGTGGTGCGGCGGAACAGCACGACGCCCAGCGTATCCTCCAGCGCGCGCACCTGCTGCCCCACGGCGGCGGGCGTCACCGCCAGCTCGTCGGCGGCGCGGGTGAACGACAGGTGGCGCGCGGCGGCATCGAGCACGCGCAGCCCGTTCAGCGGCAGGTGCGTCCGCTTCATGCGCCGACCGCCGGGGCCAGCAGGGCGAACCGCGGGATCGCCACGTCGAAGGTCGTGCCGTCGTCGGCCAGCATGTGATAGCTCCCCTGCATCGCGCCGGTCGGCGTGGTCAGCGGACAGCCCGACACATAGTCGAAGCTGCCCTCGGGCTCGATCACCGGCTGTTCGCCGATGACGCCCTCGCCCTCCACGCTATGCCGCTCGCCGCGCCCGTCGGTGATGATCCAGTGGCGGGTGAGCAGCTGCACCGTCCGGTCCGATCCGTTCTCGATCCGGATGTGATAGGCCCAGAACCAGCGCCCCGCCTGCGGCTGCGACTGTTCGGGCAGATAGGTGGCCGATACCCGCACGGCGATACCGGCGGTCGTCGCCTCGTGCGGGAACAGCGCCTTCATCATAGCGATACCGCCCTGAGTGCCTGGTCGAGATCGGCGATCAGGTCGGCGGGGTCTTCCAGCCCGACGTTGATGCGGATCATGCCTTCGTCGATGCCCATCTCCAGCCGCTTCTCCTCGGTGACGCCCGAATGGGTGGTCGAGGCGGGATGCGTCATCAGCGAACGTGAATCGCCGATGTTGTTCGAGATGTCGATCAGTTGCAGCGCGTTGAGCAGCCCGTGCGCCTGCGCGCGCCCGCCGTCGACGTGGAAGGAGAAGATCGGCCCGGCCTTCTTCATCTGGCGCATCGCAAGGTCGTGCTGCGGATGACTCGGCAGGCCGGGGAAGTTGATCCGGGGCACGCGGCCCTCAAGGAAGCGGCCGACCTCCAGCGCATTGTCCGACTGGCGCATGACGCGCAGGTCGAGCGTCTCCAGACCTTTGAGTACCACCCATGCGTTGAATGCGCTCAGCGTCGGCCCGGTGTTGCGGGTGAAGGGCAGCAGCACGTCGTTGATGAACGCGGACGTGCCGCACACCGCGCCCGCCAGCACGCGCCCCTGCCCTTCCATCAGCTTGGTCGCGCTATAGGCCACCACGTCCGCGCCGAAGTCCATCGGGCGTTGCAGCGCGGGGCTGGCGAAGGCGTTATCGACCACCGTGACGATGCCGCGTTCGCGCGCGGCGGCGCAGATCGCGGTCAGGTCCGCCACGTCCATCGTCGGGTTGGCGGGCGTCTCGAAGAACCAGACCTTCGTGTTGGGGCGGCTGGCATCGATGAACGCCTGCGTATCGCGCGCGTCGACCACGGTCGTGGCGATCCCGAACTTCGGCAGCAGCGTGTCGGTCAGCCAGCGGCACGAACCGAACGCGGCGCGCCCGCCGACGAGGTGATCGCCCGCCGACAGCTGGCTGAGCAGCGCGGCGGTCATCGCCGCCATGCCGCTCGCCATCGTCCGGCACGCTTCCGCCCCCTCCAGCAGGGCGATGCGCTCCTCCAGCATCTCGACGGTCGGGTTCTGGAGCCGCGAGTAGGTCATGCCGACCTGTTCGCCCGCGAAGCGCGCCGCCGCGTCGCCCGCGCAGTCATAGGCATAGCCCGAGGTGAGGAACAGCGCTTCCGACGTCTCGCCATATTCGCTGCGCGCGGTGCCGCCGCGCACGGCCTGCGTTGCGGGACGCCAGTTGGCGGTGATGCTGCGGTCTTGTCCGGTCTTGCGCTTCATGGGGACTGCCTTTGCGCCCTTGGCACGCGGATTTCCAGAGGGGAGATGACATCGCGCACCCTCGGGCATAGAGGGAGGCGATGCGTCCCGTTCTCGATGTACATCGCTCGATCCTCGGCCAACCATGGCGCTGGCGCGGGCTGGCGGGGGATGTGGCCGACGAGGGGTTCGTCGCCGACGATCTCGTCACCCGCATCCTGCTGGCGCGCGGCTGCCCGCGCGAGGCGCTCGACGCGCACAAGGCGCCCAGCATCCGCGGCTTCATGCCCGACCCGTCGATCTTCCGCGACATGGACCGGGCGGCAGGCCGCCTTGCCGATGCGGTGATCGCGGGCGAGGCGGTGGCGGTGTTCGGCGATTACGATGTGGACGGCGCGACCTCTGCGGCGCTGCTCGTGCGGCTGCTGCGCGATCTCGGCCTGTCACCCCGTGCCTATATCCCCGACCGGCAGCGGGAAGGCTATGGCCCGACCGCGGGCGCGCTGCTGCGGTTGCAGGCGGAGGGCGCGTCGCTGATCGTGACCGTCGACTGCGGCGCGCAGGCGTTCGACGCGCTCGCCGCCGCGCGCGATGCGGGGATCGAGGTGCTGGTGGTCGATCACCACCAGTGCACGACGCAGCTTCCCGCCGCGGTGGCGGTGGTGAACCCCAACCGGCTCGACGAGGGCGAAGGTGCTGCGCACGGGCATCTGGCGGCGGTGGGCGTGGCGTTCCTGCTCGGTGCGGCGCTGCTGCGGACGCTGCGCGCGCGCGGGTTCTTCGAGGGCCGCGCGGAGCCGAAGCTGCTCGACCTGCTCGATCTGGTGGCGCTGGGCACCGTCGCTGACGTGGCGCAGCTGCGCGGGCTGAACCGGGCGTTCGTCGCGCAGGGGCTGAAGGTCATGGCGAAGCGGCAGAACATCGGCATCGCCGCGCTGATCGAGGCGTCGCGGTTGACCCGCGCGCCGACCGCTACCGACCTGGGCTTCGCGCTCGGGCCGCGGATCAACGCAGGCGGGCGGGTCGGCAGGTCGGACCTCGGCGTCCGGCTGCTCACCACCGACGATCCGGGCGAGGCGCGGGCGCTGGCGGTCGAACTCGACCGGCTGAACGACGAACGCCGCGCGATCGAGGGCGACGTGCAGCTGTCCGCCGACCTGCTGGCGAGCGGGCAGGAGGCGCGCGGCTGCGTGGTCGTCGCGGCGCGCGGCTGGCATCCCGGCGTCATCGGCATCGTCGCCGGGCGGATGAAGGAAAGGCTGGGCCGCCCCGTGCTCGTCATCGCGATCGACGAGCACGGCACGGGCAAGGGATCGGCGCGCTCGATCCCCGGCGTCGACATCGGCGCGGCGATCCTGTCGGCGAAGGAACTGGGGCTGATCGCGGCGGGCGGCGGCCATGCCGCGGCAGGCGGGGTGACGGTGGCGGAGGGTGCGATCCCGGCGCTGGCCGATTTCCTCCACGACCGCCTGTCCGCCGCCGTCGAGCGCGCGCGCGAGGACCGGGCGCTGCTGCTCGATGCGGTGCTGAGCCCCGGTGGGGTCAACCCGCTGCTCGTCGACGCGCTGGCGGCGGGCGGGCCGTACGGCATGGGCTGGCCGCAGCCGCGCGTGGCGGCGGGGCCGGTGCGGATCGTCAAGTGCGACGTGGTCGGCAACGGCCATGTCCGCGCGATCGTGACCGGCGACGACGGGCGTGGGTTCAAGGGCGTGGCGTTCCGCGCGGCGGACACCGACCTCGGCCGTGCGCTGCTCGGCGCGCCGTCGCACCGGCGGCTGTGGCTGGCGGGCCGCGCCAGGCTCGACGACTGGGGCAGCCGCCCCGCGGCGGAACTGCACATCGACGACCTCGCCTGGGCCGATTGATGCGGCCTGCGCGATTTTCCTGTTGACCGATCGCCCGCCCTCGCCTAACCGGCCGTCCACGCCTTCACGGCCCCTTCGTCTAGCGGTTAGGACGCGGCCCTTTCACGGCTGAAACACGGGTTCGATTCCCGTAGGGGTCACCATCCTCCCTAAAGGTGAGGAATTCGGCGGAATTCGCGAAAATCAACGCTTCAGCAAGCGCCCGGTGCTACAAATGGGTGCTACAAATGGGGCGTCGGATGTCGCATTCCGTGAAGCTGGCAAAATCCAAGAACGAGCAGTTCCGCATGGCGGTGCCGCGTGACATCCGGCATCTCGTCGGCAAGAGTGAATGGACCGCGAGCCTCGGCACGACCGACCCGGTCGCGGCCGCCGCGAGGCGCGGCGAACTCACCGCCTTCTGCAAGAATGAGGTGCTGCGGCTTCGTGGGCAATTGGCTCAGAAGCCGGTCAATGACGCGCTGCGCTTGCTCGACCGAGGCTTCGAGCGGCTCGCGACCATCCGCGGTTCGATGGACAAAGCGATCGCGGAGCAGCTCGCCCTGCTCGCCTCGACGGTGATCGACTCCTGGTTGCCCGCCGACCAGCTTGGTAACCCTCAGGATTGGGGCGGCATGACCGTATGGGAAGCGCCCGGCGATCCCGAACCTGTTCCCTCGATCGATACGGAGCCGGAGCGCGAGATTTTCCGGGTTCGGGCGGCGCTACTCGAAGGCACCGGCAAAACCGATGGTATTCTGTATCGCCGTCTCGCCGCGCTGCTGCTCGAACGCCGCGTCTTCAAGCCGATCCGGTTCGCGGTCAGCTACATGACGTCGATCGAGCCGAAGCTAAAGCTCGACCGCGACGACGTGTACGAGGCTGTCGCTTCGGCTTATCTCGATCGGCTGGCCGGACATCATTTCACGAGTTGGCCGGCACGCGCCGAGGCTGCGGTCGAGCCGATCCTGTCGATCCCTTCTCCAACTGGCGCTGCCGGGGTGCCAGACAACGCAGCCACGCCGAACCCAACCACCGGGCTTTGGGCAATGCCGCTCAGCGACGCGCTCGGCTATTGGAAGCAGCACCGGATACCGAGGCCATCGGCGATCAGCGCGGCCACCAAGTCGGTGCTGAACTTCATCGACATGTTCGGCGACATCGCCATAGGCCGCATCACGCGCGAGATCATGATCGAATATCGTAACCTCGTCTCCGACCTTCCGCCGCAGACCGAATTGACGAAGGTCCGCGGTTCGGGCCGCACGCTCCGCCAGCTTGCGGAAACAACACGAGAGGCGCGCCAGCGCTGGGATGATGGTGATCGGGGGATGCCGTTTCCGGATCGCCTCGCGCCGGGATCGATCAAGAAGGACGTCAGCGCGATCGGGTGGATCCTCGGCAAGATCAAGGCCGACGCCCGTCGCGGCGTGAATGTCGCGGAAAAGATCGAGATCGCCGGCTATTCGAAGACAAAGAAGGGACAGAAGACGCCGCGCCTCCCATTCACCCCGGACATGATGCAGACCCTGTTCGACTCGCCGCTGTTCACCGGCTGCGCCGGTCACGGGGATGCCCAGCGTGCCAAGCCGGGCCTCCATGTCTACCAGGACGAACTCTACTGGAGCTTCCTGTTCGGTGCGGTGGGCGGCCCTCGCCTCGGCGAAATCGGTCAGATCGCGCTAAGCGATGTAAAGGACGTCGATCTCGATCGGACCTTCGGCGGCGACTTTACGGGACGCTGCACTTTCATCCACATCACCGGCACGGGCGAAGGTCAGCACGTCAAGACCGACGTGTCGGAGCGCTATGTGGTCATCCGTGATCGGCTGATCGAATTGGGCTTCCGCGACTATGTCGAGCAGCGTCGCCGCGCCGGCAAGACGAGGCTGTTCGATCTCGAGCCCGACAGAAACGGCAATTTCGTGAAGCGATTGAGCCGGCGATCGAACGACTATCTCGATCGGGTCGTCACCAAGGATCCGCGTTACGTCTTTCACTCGACCCGCCACGAGTTCACGGACCGCGCGGAGCTCAGCGGCATGCCGACACGAGTAGCCAATTCGATCAAGGGTCATGCGAACCAGAACGAGGGCGACAAATACGGTCAGGTGACGATCCGGAACCAATATGTCTTTCTGAAGAACCTGCAGCTGGATTTCATCGACTGGGACCGCCTGAAGCTGGCGAAGGCGTCATCGCCAACAGGATAAGTGCGCCGACCAGGATTTCCGATTGCGCCGCGCTTGCTCGCCGTTTCTAAATGTCGCTTGTCAAAGTTCCCGCAACGTTCCATCTTATTGAGTATGAGCGCGATCCTGAACGTGTTGCGAGAACTGGTCGCCCGGCTGACGGGCGAATTTCTCGTGCTGTTCGAGACGATCGTGCCGGTCATCGACGCCGTTCCGGCGCGAGCCTATCCGATGCACGAGGCCGTTCGCGCTGCGCGTCCGGTCCGCGCCTTCCGCCACCATCCGCCGCAGGCCTGGGCCGCTCCGTAATCCTCGGGTTCGACACGAACCCGTTGCGATCATGGAGAAGCTACAATGTCCGATACTCAGTTCGACCCCGACACCGCCGGGGTGGTCGACCCGCATAAATCGGTGATCGACGAAGCCCGCGCGCTCGGACGCGCGATGGCGCAGGAGAACAAGCGCCCCTCGCCGCTCGACATCGCGCGCGCCTTCGCGGAGGGCTTCGGCTCCGATCCCGTGAATGTGAAGACGCTCCTCGCGGATCCGCGGTTCCAGCCGTACCGCGATCGCCACGGCGTCCGCGAGAAGCACCTGCGTGATGCGTTGCGTGCGATCCGCGATGCAGAGCGCCAGGCCGACCGCGCGAAGAGCGGGATCGTAGTGCCGAGGCGACGGCGCCGTTCGGAGGTCAAAGCCCGGCCCGACCAGGGAGCGCCGGTCGCCTAGCCGACGCATTCGGCGGCGTGATCGTCACGACCGATCCGCCGCCAATCCGCCTTGATCATGCAACAGCGTGCGGTGACGCTTCGACGTCGCCGCCCGCGAAGAAGCGGCAGAACGGAAAGAAGGAAGTGGGTAGCGAGGGCTGACTTGCGAATACCGCGCCCCCTGCGGGGCGCGGGCCACATCGCTCTGGCGCTGACGCTTTGTCGCTTGATGTGGCGTCGCAAGTCGAAAGGTCCCTCGGCAGGGGACGGCTCCCCTGCACCCCACCAGCCGCCTTCGGCCGCGAAGGAGGAAATCATGCCAGGACAGCGCGGCAGCAACCAACGCCAGCGGAACCGCATGTTCACGATGCGGCTCGACGACGCCGAATGGGTGCATCTCAAGAAGATCGCCCACCATTCGGGCGTGTCCCGCGCGGACGTGATCCGACGCATGCTCGCGCACGATCACAGCCACATCGTGCCTTCACGCGCACTGACCGAAGCGATCACGCGTATCGGCCAGAACGTGAACCAGATCACGAAGGCGCTCCACCAGATCGGCATGAACGGCAGCTCCGGCACGAACACTACGGCGATGCTGGTCGAACAGCATGGGCGCTTGCAGACAGTCGTCAGCGAACTGGTCCAGATCCGCCGCGAGATGGAGCGCTGGCGGTGATCCCGACCGTCCACGCCGGCAACGACTTCGGGGGCCTGCTCGACTATCTGCAGAAGCCGGGTCACAGCCTGCTGGAGCCGCTTGACCTGCCCGTTGATCAGAAGGTCGAGCAGATGAAGATGGTGGCCGAGCTGAGCGCGCGATGCACCAGGCCGGTCAAGCACCTCACCTTTTCGGCCGCCCGCGAAGACGGTCGGCTGGATAATACGACCTGGCTGAAGCTGGTAGACGAAGCCGAACGGGAACTCGGCTTGGAGGGGCATTTGCGGATCATCGTCCGTCATACCGACAAGGGCTACGACCACATCCATTCGTTCTGGCGCACGGTCAGCGCTGCCACCGGTCACATCCCGCCGAAGCGCTGGTTTCGCATCGCCAACAGCGAGCATCTGCCCGAGGTCGGCCCCCGCGCGCTAACGGATCAGCAGGCGGCCAGCCTGCCGTCGCAGGCGCGCAAGCGCAAATCCTATGACGCTCACGCGCTCACGCGGCTCCAGCATCTGTGCCGCGACTTCGAGCGCCGGCACGGGCTGCGCGAACTTGCCTCGCCTGCCCAAGCCAAGGCGGCGCGCAAGGCGGGAACGGGAAAGATGTCAATCGGCGTCCAAAAAGGACCCCCTATCGGCGTGCAAAAGGGACCCCCTTCGTCAAGCAGCGTGACGGGTATGACGGGCGCACCGTTCGCGCTGGTTGCGGCGTAGGGCGGGCGTAGCC